>JAYUVL010000166.1:0-6130 GCA_043754075.1 Cytophagales bacterium
TTTTGATCAGCGATTCTGGCCTTAAAATCAGCAATGCTGCGGTTGTTGGCCTCAATCTTCGCGTTGGTCTCGCGCCGATATTCATTTACATCGGCCATATATTCTTCTCTGGCCCGATCCAAATCCTGATTGGCTTCAGTAACGTCTTTTTGGGCACTGGCCACTTTTTGGGCGGGGGTTTTGCAACTGGTAAAAACAGTGCAAGCCGTGAAAATGGAAATTGCGAGTACTAAAAATGAATGCTTCATACTATTGGTTTGGTAAGATAAAATACTTCAATTTATTGGTTAAGCCAATGCTTATGACTCATAAATGAACTTTTGCACTTCTTCTTTGGTCTTGCCCAGTTTTTTCTGGAGCCGGCCCAGCAACTCATCTTCCTTGCCCTCTTCAAACAATAGATCATCGTCTGTGAGCGTGGCAAATTGTTGCTTTAACTTGCCTTTGGTTTCATTCCAATTGCCTTTTAATTCGGTCAATGTTTTCATGATTGTTTTGCTTAAATGATTGTAATTACTATGGCACAAAGGTCTAACTATTCCATTTGTAAAGCGTTACACATTGTTACCGGAATGTTATACGCTTTACAGATTGTGATTTTCTTTGGTCAACGGGCTAATGAAGCATCCAAACGAAGAATAAAACAGGCCCAATTGATAATGAGGAGGCACTCATTGGGAGGTAGTCACCCTCATTTTTTGCGCCTCTTTTGCTTTTTTTCTGAAATAGCCCCGGAACAAAAAATGCTGCTGCACCGCCCCCAGATCCTCCTCTAGCAATAGGGAACTGCGTTCCAAACTTCTGATGACCTCTTTAAGATGTTGCCCGGCCGCTTCGTCATGCACCAAAACGCCCAGGGGGGTGCGGTGGTTGTTTTCCAAGGCCTTGAGCTGAGAAACAAAGAGGGCCGCCGTGTCGGTGAGGTGCCGCAACTGGCGCACTGAGGCCCTGACCGAGCCAAAAACGACCGTGTCGGTCACCAGCTCATTGGCCAAAGTGCCCTTGCGGTGCAGTCCGTCACTAAAATCGGAGAGCGAACTGGCTAGTCGCACGGTTTTGTCCGACACGTGGCGCAGCGAGACTGTAGCTGCATTTAGGTTGTCATACAGGGCATTGTCATACAGCAACTTACCGACGGACCCTTCGCCACCTGCCAGCTTTTTGCTCAATGTTTTAAAATCGGAGGTGATGGCCAACAGGTTTTGGTTGTTTTCTTGCAAGACATTCACCATGTCCTCGGAGGAAAAGTAGTTTTCGGTCGCCAACGTGTCTCCTTCCAATACCTGACCAGCCTGGGGCGTTCCCCCATAAATAATCAGTATTTTGTTGCCAATGATCCCATCAGCACTGATTTTCACCTTGGCATCTTTGCGAATGTATTTTTTTGCGCCGGTTTCTATCTTTAAGCTTACGGCTACCTGATTCTGGCCATAAAGAGACAAATTACTTACCGTTCCGATTTTTACTCCTGAAAACCACACGTTGTTTCCCGTTTGCAGGCCGCCAACATTGTCGAAAAGTGAATAAATTTCGATTTTCTGTTTGAAGCTATTGCGCTGGGTGCCAACCATAAGCACGCCGACTACCAAAAAAGACAGCCCGACCAACACAAACAAGCCTACCATAACCGTTCGCTTATTGGATATTTCGTTCATAATTATTGCACAAAGTTGTAGTTGTAGAATCCCTTGATTTGCGCGTCGTCGGTATTGAAAACCTCCTGGAACGTTCCCACTTTCAGAAATCGCCCTTCTACCAGCAACGCCACTTGGTTGCTCGTGTTTCTGGCACAAGTCAAGTCATGGGTAATGATGATGGCACTGGTATTGTATTTTTGTTGCACATCATTAATAAGTTGGTTGATTTCCGCACTAGTGACCGGGTCTAGGCCCGCCGTTGGCTCATCATAGAGCATGATTTCGGGCTTGAGGATCAGCGTGCGAGCTATCCCGATCCTTTTGCGCTGCCCACCAGAAAGCTCGGAGGGCATCTGTCGGGCCTTTTGCTCCAGGCCAACTGCTTCCAGGGCTTCGCTCACAGCGGTGTCCACCTCTTTTCGGGTCAAGTTCTTCACGTTCATGGTCAAGGGGAAAGCCAAGTTTTGGTACACACTCATGCTGTCGTACAAGGCACTGCTCTGGAACGAGAACCCAATGCGCAAACGCAGCGCATCAAGTTCTTTGCGGGCCAATTTGTCCACCGGTTTGCCCAAAACGGTGACGGTGCCCCGGTCGGGCCGAAGCAAACCGACAATGATTTTGATCAGCACCGATTTGCCCGAGCCGGACTTGCCAAGCACGGCAATATTTTCACCCTTGGGCACGGTGAGGTCAATGCCCTTCAGCACGTCCAATTCTCCAAACGACTTGTACAAGCCGGCAATGGAGATGACCGCTTGGGTCGGATCGGTGGTTGATGTGGGCAAGTTGGTCATGGATTAATAATATCTGATCCAATTGGTGATTTGAACAATAATGACTTCCTCCAAAAACAGCAGGAACATGGACAGTACTACGGCTTGATTGGCCGCATTGCCCACCCCACGTGTACCCTGAGTGGCATAGAACCCCTTGTAGCAGCCCACCATGCCAATAGTGAAGCCATAAAAAATGGATTTGATCACTGCCGAAAAAATATCAAGAAAGGATATTTTTGAAAATGCATCCGTGTAGAAAGCAATCAGGCTGGTTGACTCCTCCGCGTGGATATTGACATAAGAACCCACTAGCCCAATAAAACTGCAATACAAAGCCAGCAGAGGAACAGTGAGCGTGCTGGCAGTGACCCGAGTGACGACCAAATACTTGAATGGATTGATCGCCGATACTTCCATGGCCTCGATCTGCTCGGTCACTTTCATGGAACCAAGCTCTGCCCCGATGCTGGAACCCACCTTCCCCGCACAGATGAGGGCGGTGACCAGTGGCCCCAGTGCCCGAACAATGGCAATGCCCATGAGTGAGGGCAGCCATGAACTAGCCCCAAAGTTTTGTAAAGAAGGCCGGGATTGCGCGGTGAAAACCATGCCGATGATAAAACCCGTCACGGTGATCAGCGAAAGCGATCGCAGCCCGATCTGGTAACTCTGGTTGATGATTTCCCGAAAATGAAAAGGGGGCAAGGCTACCTGTTTAAAAAACTGGACATTAAACCGGTAAGCTTGGTGGATCCCGGTCAAATATTGGTCAATCTCCTTTGTGAAAATGTATTTCCTCGTGCCGTGGCCTATCATGTTGTCGTTGCCGCTCCGTTTTTTGTTGGTTGAACCATGGCGAAAGGTGCTTTTTCACCACAAGGCACATTATTTTTTGGTTTCCGCGCTCTCCAATACCGCAAAGCGGGCAAAAAGTTCTTCACTATACCAGCCCAGCTCTCTAGTTTTCTGAATAACCTGTTTGTGTTGCGGGCTTTTATAGGCATATTGGATCATTTTCTCCGTATTTTCCCAAACACTAAAAGTTGCTTGTTGAACCAATGGCAATTCGCCGATGCCAATGGAAAAAATCAAGCCTGGTTTATCTTCTAGGCCCTGACTGGCTGGGCGCACAAAACGCCAGAAATGCCACAGTTTTTTCCACCGGATCTTGGCCCGAGTGATGACGGCTATCTGGCCCTCAGTTTTTAGTTTTGGGTTGGCAAATGGCTCTTGTCCGTCCCAATGACCGTGTGAGCTCAACGGTTGCAAACAATAATGTTGGTCTGATATGCTCTGGGCCTTGAAGGCACCAAAAACCGGGTGATGGTTGAAGAATGTATGGGCGGCGGTGGCGTTTTGCCAAACGCACAACAGCCCATAAACGCCCCAGTTGGGCACTAAGCTAAAACCATGCTTGCCCCCGCTACCCAGTAGCTTGAAAAAGACCAACCCATCCACCTGACCAAGCAATGCCGGGGCAAGGGCCATTTGTTTGAAGGCCCACCAACGTTGCCCCCACCCTCCGTAGCGGAAGAACGTCATACTCACCATCAAGCGTGCTGATTTTACAAAGATTAAAGGTTGCTTCCGCGATTTTATTGCTTCGGGTTTGGCCATCACCAAAAAAAGGCCGTCCATAAAGTGCTCATTTGTGGGCACTGGCAACTTTTCGTCACTAGACCAACAGACAAGCTCTCGGACGGCCCGTTTTGTTAAATGGCTGCTAAGCATACTGATAGTCAACCACTAGTTCATTTTCCACCTTCCAGATGCCGGGCGTGTTCCAGGCTATGCGTTCGGCTTCTTCCTTTTGATAGGCCGAGTCGACAGTGCCGATCAGGGTCACTTTAGTGCCCTCAACCTTGACGGTGATGTCATCGGCGTTGATGGCCCAGTTGCGATCAAGGGCCAACTCCACATCCCTTTTTTCGATGGCATTGCTGTTTTCGGCCTTCACGGTAATACTGCTGGTCACGCCTCTAACCCCTGACAGCTTGTTCACTAATTTTTTCGCGGCCTCACGTTGATAGTTCCAGGGCACTTCGCCCTCGAGCGTGACCCATCCGTCCTCTACTTTTATCTTTATTTTGCCACCGGGAATCTCCCAATCCCACTTGAAGGCCCGCAAGATTTCACTGGCGATTTCTTGATCGTCTTTTTTGTGGCCATCGGTAAATTTTATGCTTATTTTTTCAACTACCGCCCTTACGCCTTGTACGTTCTTGGCAGCCCCTTCGGCCTGCAATTTCTTGGCGTAGCTGTCCACTGTGCCGGTGAGGGTCACTATACCGTCTTGAACGATGACCCCGATTTCAGCGGCTTTCAAAGAAGGTTCCCAACGGATAGCCTCCTGCACGTCTTTCTGCAAATCTTCACTTTTTTTCATGACCTGATGGTTTTTACGGTGTAAGAGAGATTAAATTAAACCAGTGTATTAAATTCCAATTTTATTCCGGGAGTGGAGGTGGGCACTGCCGATGAGCGCGAGAAAAGCCTTTTCCGGTATTGGCTTGCACAGCAGGGGTAATGGGCTAGTACCGGACTGTCGGTTCCACGCCCAGTTTCCATCCCTCCATTGGTGGTTGCTGCTGCTTGGGCGCAAAGGGCCTTACTGGTTCCTGATAGCTGGCCCTTACGGCTACATAATGGGGGCGCACAGGCCACCCAAAGCAGCGATAAGCACCCGATGCCGAGCAAAATGACGATTTGCCTTACATACTTTCGCAACCAGCCCCTTTACGCCTTGCACTTTTCCGCGGGTGGTTATACTTTGGTTTCTCGTTTCACTTCGTTGTCCGTCCTTTTGCCCCTGGCAATCAGTTCGTCGGTTGACTGGTTATAATTTACCGTCCCGTTTTATTTCAGGGGTTTTCCCCTTGTCCTTGGTAACCAGTTCTTCGGTTTCTTGGCGAAGACGGTCGTACTGTTTAGCCGCAGCGTCCACTGACTTATCGAACTTCCCCTTCAGGTCATCGACATATCCTTCGCTTTTTTCCAAGATTTTCTTTTGGGTCTTGGTGCCCCGATCGGGGGCGAACAAAATCCCCGTCAACGCGCCGACAGCGGCACTTGCAAATACAGTCAATACGATTTGAAATGGTTTCATGTTGGTTTTTTTTAAGAATGAAGTTAATTATTTTTTCTCAACCTTTATTTGGCTTGGGTCAAAAGCCATTGGTGGACAATACCACCATTGAACCCGGGTACTTGGTGCTACCATCATCTTCGGCAGTGATGAATACTTTTTTGGGTTTTAGCACCGATACCGTCTCAAAGGAGGCCTTCAACTTGCTGGACAACATCCCCGAAGAACTTTTCATTTGACCAATGTTTTTGGCTTCCCGATCATCATCGGTCTCAATCCACACTACGTAGGTGTTGCGCGAGGGCTGCAACCGCTTAACTTCAGCCAAATCGAGGAGCTCGATGCGGATGACATAGTTTTTGTTATTGTCCCGGTTAACTTTCACAAAGCCCCGGGCCGCTGGTACGACCGAAGAAGTCTGGAAATTGACTTTCTTGTTGCACATGGCAAAAAGCAAAAAAGACATAATGGCCAAGAACAGGATAAATACTTTCTTGGGAGCGAGATCTAGCCTAGTAGCATTCATGACAGGTTGAGGTTGGAGAAAAGGGTTAAAAAGTAATAAAGTACACATTAAACTTGGTGAGGGAAAAGCAATATTTTCTCAGTGGTTCAACATTACAAAGGTA
>JAYUVL010000167.1:0-3472 GCA_043754075.1 Cytophagales bacterium
GAGCCGCGTACCGGGCAGCCCCTTGGTGCGCTCCACCTCCAGCACCCAGAGGGGGGTGGTGTCTCCGTGGCGGAACACTGCAATGTCGGGGGCCAGCGAATTGGGCCGCGCCAGATCGCTTTCCGGCTCGACTAATACCTCCAGATCGGCATGGCCTTTCAACTCGAGCAAATCGGCCAATCGGCGGGCCAGCGTGGACACGATGCGCACGTGGGGCGGCGCGGGCCGGGGCGACATGCCCAGGGCGTTGTAGTGCTCCACGCCGGAGAGCTTGTTCTTTTTGTGGGTGGTCTTGGGCATTGGTCGGGTGGTTTAGGATTTTTGTAAAGGTAGTTGTTTTGTTGGTGTTTAGGTAGCCACCGGGCGGGCCGGTGGCTACGGTGGGGCTTTTACTTTTTGCGGGCCGGTGTGTGGCCGGCAGGATGAGCAGTTCGGCAAAGTCAAGCCCTGGCACTACGTCGCTCCGGCTCGTCAGCACTTCGTCCCGCTTTTGGTCGTTGCACCGCCAAGTGTTGCGCAGCTAATCGTACACGAACACTTCCCGCACCCCATAGTGATCCAGATAGGGGCCGATCTTCACGTCGGCCCGCCAGAGGGCCTTGGTGTGATCGATCTCAAACATTGTCACGGGCTTTTTCGCACGATTCTGGTAGATTATCGGGTCGGGGACAAGGCCGTTGTGGTCACTTTGGTCAGCCGCCGCCTCTTGGTAAATGTCGTATTTGTCAAAACCAAAGCGAAGGTAAAAATTGATCACGATGTTGCGGCTTATCTCTTTGTGCCGCCGGGTGGGGGTAGCCATGCCCAGGCCGTTCAGGTTGTATCCCATGTTTTTGGTGGTTTGGCAATTTTTAGAGTAGTTGTGCCTAGCTACATAACGCGCTGGTTTTCAATACTATGTAAGAAATTTAGCTATGCCCCCCTCCGCTACTTAAATCTAAAATAAAAGCTTGCAAATCAATGATTTGCAAGCTTTTATGCTTTAAAGCGGGCGAGCGGGGCCAAGTGCTGGGGAGTTGGGCGCAGAGTGGCCGCCAACCAATTTCAAAAACGGAGCACGAAAGTGGTATTGCCGGGCTCGGACTGCACCGAGAGCGAGCCTTTGTGCAACTGCATGATCTGCCGCGACCAACTCAGCCCAATGCCCGATCCCTCGGATTTGGTGGTAAAAAAGGGCACAAAAATGCGCTCCATGGCCTCTGGGATGATGCCCGGCCCATTGTCCACCACCTCGATCAGCACATGATGGTCGTAGCTCTCGCGCACGCGGATCAGGATCGTTGGATTTTCGGTCTGGGCCAAAGCTTCCATGGCATTTTTGACCAAATTGATCAGCACCATCTCGATCAATTCGTGGTCAATGCTCAAGGCCAATCCTTGGGTTTCTTCCAGTTGGTACAAGGCAATCCCGGCATGGCGGATATTGGGCAGCATAAGGGTGCATACCCGATCGATCAAGGCGCGGGTGGTGGAGAGCTGAAAGTGCGGCTTGGGAATGTTGGTAAAATCGCGGTAAGTGTTCACAAACCTGATCAGCCCCTTGCTCCGGTTTTCAATCGTGGCCAGGCCCTCGCGCAAATCTTCTGCGGATTCATCGGGCATTTGGTACCGATCTCCCTCTTTGACAAGATCTTCGTTTAAGATTTCGTTCAATGTACTGACCAGCGAGGCAATCGGGGTGACGGAGTTCATAATCTCGTGGCGCAACACCTTGGACAGGTTTTGCCAAGCTTCAACTTCTTTTTGTTGCAGTTCCGATTGGATGTTTTGGATTGAAATAATCTTGTAAGCCCGGTTGCGCAGTTTCAGTTCGGTGGCATTGATGGCCAGTTCAGCATCGCCAGCCGTGCGCAGCAGGGTGTTGCGCCCGGGCAACAATTCGGCAAGGGTGCGGTAAAGCTCGGGCTGGGCGGCCTTTAGTTCGTTGATATTGCGCATTTGGTGCGCATTGAGCAGTCGGCGGGCTGTTGGATTGGCCAGCCCAATACTGCCTTCGCTGTCAAACGAAAGTAGGCCGACATTGATGTGCTGCACCACGGTGTGCAGGTACTGCCAGTTTTCCTCTTTTTCGGCCCGGGCCAATCGAAACGCATCCATTACCTCGGTCAGCACTAAATTCAGTTCTTGAAAGCTCCGCCCCGAATGGTTGTCGGCGATGAAGCCAGAGGTAAAATCTGAATAGCGGATCGATTCCAGAAACCGGACGAGCTTCCGGTTGGTTCGATCCATGAATTGAAACATTTCATACAATTGGTAAATAAAAACCAAACCGACCAAGCCAATGGCGGTGATTTTTTGACCAGCTTGCCCCAGCCAAACAAGGCCCACCACCGTGGCCGCAACCAATAATACGCGAAAGACAATTCCAATGCGGAAACTGCGCAAAGTCATGGGCGGGAGAGTTACCAAGACAACAAAAATGAAAAGCAAATGACCAATGTTGCTCGCTTCATCAATCGTTCGCCAAGTTAAGCTATTTCAGCAAATTGCGCAAAGTGGCCTTCAGATCGGGATATTGGAATTGAAACCCGGCCGACACCAGTTTTTGGGCCGATACGCGGTTTCCCCCGGTGACAATGGCCGCCATTTCCCCCAATAACAAATGCAGGGCAAAATTGGGCACGTTCAATGGCAATACTGGGCGGTGCAGCACTTCGCCAATGGCCCGGGTCATGGTTTCGTTGGTGGCGGGATGGGGACCAACTCCGTTGTAGGGGCCGCGCATCGTTGCCTCTTCCACGGCCAAGATCAGGATCCGGCACAAGTCGTCGAGGTGGATCCATGACATCCACTGGCGGCCCGATCCCAGCGGGGCCCCGGTGAACAGGCGGATGGGCTGGGCCATTTTTTCCAATGCCCCCCCGTTGGCACTCAACACGATCCCGATCCTGATTTTTACCGTCCGGTAGCCCAGCTCGGCAATGTGATCCACCTCGGCTTCCCAATCACGCACGACATTGGCCAAAAAATCGGTCGATGGGGGCGCATTTTCGTCCAGCCAGCGATCCCCGGTATCGTGCCCATAAAGCCCGATGGCACTCGCGCTCACAAAACTCTGCACTTGGTTGGGCACTTGGGCCAACTGCCGGGCCAGCAACCGGGTGGAGAGGGTGCGGCTCTCCAAAATTATTTTTTTGCGGGCAGCGGTCCAGCGTTCTTCGGCCACGCCCGCCCCGGCCAAATGCACAATGTGGTCGGCGGTGGCTATGGCTTCGGGCTCGATCTGCTGCTTGGCATCCCACTGATAAACACTGGCCCCAGCTTGCGGGCGTTTCTCCCGGCTCAAAAGGCTAATGGTGTAGCCTTTTTGCCGCAGAAGTTCGGCCAAGCGCTGGCCGACCAAACCTGTGCCACCGGTAATCAAAACGTTTTGGGACATGTGATTTAGAGTTGTGCCCATTATACTAGGATTAAAGTGATTTGAACAATTTATAGGATTGATTCCCTTGATTTTGAATAATTTGTAAAACCA
>JAYUVL010000168.1:0-3303 GCA_043754075.1 Cytophagales bacterium
CGAATACATCAAGGAGCTCAACACGTTTTTCAATGAAGGCACTTGCACCATCTCGGCCGATGGTAAAACCATCATCTTCACCGTGTGTGAGGGCAGTGCGGAGCGCAGTGTGATCGGCAGTTGCGATCTGTTCGTGAGCTATAAACTCAATGGCAAGTGGCAAGAACCGCGCAACATGGGCAACTTGGTCAACTCTACGGGCTGGGACACCCAGCCGTCGCTCTCCTCCGACGGGCGCACACTCTACTTTATTTCTGACCGGCCCGGTGGCCAAGGGGCCGAGGACATCTGGCGCACCCGCCGCGACGCCACCGGCAACTGGGGCAAGGCCGAAAACCTGGGCCCAGCAATCAATACCCGCAGCCATGAATTCGCGCCGTTTATCCACGTCAACGGCCAGACGCTCTATTTCGCCTCTGATGGCTACCCTGGCTATGGTGGCTATGACCTGTACAAATCCGAACTAAAAAACAGCAAGTGGGAACTCCCCCAAAACTTGGGCTATCCCCTCAATGACCACCGCAACCAAGTAGGCTTGTTTGTGACGGCCGACAGCAAAAAAGGGTACTATTCGCACGAGGAGAACAAAGGCGGGCGGCTCGTATCAAGCCAGATCTATGAATTTGAGCTGCCCGAAACGCTCAAGCCCCGCACGGCCAGCAACTACGTCAAGGGCATCGTGTATGATGCCAAGACCAAAAAACGCCTTGATGCCAAAATTGACATGATCAATTTGGCAACTGACAGCATCGAGTCCTCGGTCATGTCTGATCCGGGCGATGGCGGCTACCTGATCACGCTCAACAAAGGCTCCGAATACGCGCTTTATATCAACAAAAGTGGCTATTTGTTTCAAAGCCTCTCGTTTAATTATTCGGCCAACGAGGGCAAAGACGTGGAGATCGATATTTACTTGGATCCGGCCAATAAAGGGTCGCGCATCACGCTCAACAACATCTTCTTTGAGTCTGGCAAATGGGACTTGCAAGATAAATCCAAGACGGAGCTAAACCGGTTATTGCAGTTCATGAAACAAAACAAGGAAATGAAAGTTGAAATCGGCGGCCACACCGACGATGTGGGAGCCGATGCCAGCAATCTAGAGCTTTCGCGCAAGCGGGCCCAAGCGGTGGTGGCCTATCTCACCAAGGCAGGCGTGGAGGCGGCCCGGCTCATTTCCAAGGGTTACGGCGAAACCCAGCCCAAAGTGGCCAACGACTCGGAGCCCAACCGGGCTTTCAACCGCCGGATCGAGTTCCTCATTCTTTAGCCATTCTCTAGCCATGCTTCGGCTGCTCCACCTTGAGCGGCCGGGGCCATCTTGGGCCAACTAAAATCGGGTACAATGCCCTCGTACCCTTGCCATTAGCTATTCATCAACGTTGAGCGGCCATTAAACCAAGAGTCGGGACGCCGGGTTGCGGTTTACTTCGAAAAAAATCCCTAGTTTTGCGGCTTAGTAGTCCTTCTGTGCCCAAACTGTACCGTGGGCCGAAAGAGAGGTTGTCAGTACAACGTGGGCTTGGAAAATCATTGGCCTGAAAGATTTTTCACGCACCACCACCATTTCATTCATCCGTGTACCTCGAACCCGACCAATCAAATGATGCAGACCACCAGCATTGCCGAAAATTCTCCCTCCTCACGGATTGACTTTGGGCCAGAAACGGTGCGCAACGACTACCGGGTCGCTTGCGAGAGCCGGCACGCCAGCCTGATGGGGCGCAAAGAGGTTTTTATGGGCAAGGCTAAGTTTGGGATTTTCGGCGATGGGAAAGAACTGGCCCAGATTGCCATGGCCAAAGCGTTTCGCAAGGGCGATTTCCGGTCGGGCTATTACCGCGACCAAACTTTCATGTTTGCCTTGGGCGAGTTGACCTTGGAGCAGTATTTTGCCCAACTCTACGCCCACCCCGATCTGGCCCACGAGCCAGCCACCGGCGGGCGCTGTATGAACGGCCACTTTGCTACCCGTAGCCTGGACGCGCAGGGCAACTGGAAAGATTTGACCCAACAATACAATTCTTCGGCCGATATTTCTTGCACCGCTGGGCAGATGCCCCGGCTGCTGGGCCTGGCCTTTGCCTCCAAGCTTTACCGCCAGAACCCCCACCTTCAGCATTTGAACGAATTTTCGGTCAATGGCAACGAAGTCGCTTTTGGCACCATCGGTAATGCTTCCACTTCGGAGGGCCTGTTCTTTGAAGCCATCAATGCTGCCGGTGTGCTCCAAGTGCCCATGCTGATGTCGGTCTGGGATGATGGCTACGGCATATCGGTGCCACAAGAATACCACACTACCAAAGGCGATATTTATAAACTGCTCCAAGGGTTCCAGCGCACCGACCGTGAGTTGGGCTTCGAACTGTTCCAAGTGCGGGGATGGGATTACGAGGCCCTCTGCGAAACGTACCAGCACGCGGCCGCCATCTGTCGCCACGAGCACGTGCCGGCCCTGATCCATGTGTGCGAACTTACCCAACCGCAAGGCCATTCCACCTCCGGCTCCCATGAACGCTACAAACCCAAAGACCGCTTGGCTTGGGAAGCGGAGCACGACTGCCTGCCCCGTTTCCGCACTTGGATTTTGCAAAATAACTTGGCTACTGCCGATGAACTGGACAAAATAGACCAACAAGCCAAGCTGTTGGTGGCCGAAGCCAAAGCCAGGGCTTGGAACAGCTTTGTGGATTCCATGCGCGGGGCGCACCACGAGGCCGTGCAAGCCATTGCCGCTGCTGAGTCGGTGGTTCAACCGGGGCTGCGCCCCCAACTGGCCTTGATCCGCGAGGAATTGCAGCGCACCATCCATCCGCTCCGGCTCGATGGGGTCAAAGCCGTCAAAAAAGTCGTTCGGGTATTGCGGGCCGAGCCGGTGGGCCACCGCAAGTCACTCTTGCAATGGCTGGATGTCAACTTGGCCGCAAACAGCCGTCGGTTTAACTCCCACTTGTTCAACGAATCGGCCAGTTCTTCCCTGCAAGTGCCCGAAATCAAAGCTCAATATGACGATCATTCATTGGTTGTGGATGGGCGCGAGATATTGCTGGCGGCGTTTGATGCCATGCTGGCCCGCGACCCGCGCGTGTTTGCCATTGGCGAAGATGTTGGCAAAATTGGCGATGTAAACCAAGCGTTTGCCGGCTTGCAAGCCAAATATGGTGAATTGCGGGTGGGCGACACGGGCATCCGTGAGTCTACCATCATCGGGCAAGGCATTGGGGCAGCCCTGCGCGGCTTGCGGCCCATCACCGAAATCCAATACCTGGACTATATCTACTACGCGATCCAGACCCTGTCCGA
>JAYUVL010000169.1:0-7666 GCA_043754075.1 Cytophagales bacterium
TTCGGCCACTTTTTTGGGTTTTTCACTTTCGTTCTTGACCAAATTGATAATGTGCCGTTTTTCTAGCCAAGTGGCTTTTTGGAGGGCGTAAATCAAGGGCAGGGTCATCTTTTTCTCTTTGATGTCAATGCCCACCGGTTTGCCTATCTCGGCATTGCCGTAGTCGAACAGGTCGTCCTTGATCTGGAAAGCAATGCCTATCTTTTCCCCAAAAAGCCGCATTTGTTCCACAATTGGGCGGTCTGCGCCGGAGGAACTGGCCCCCACTCCGCAGCAAGAGGAAATGAGGGTGGCCGTTTTCTGGCGGATGATTTCAAAATAGACTGCTTCGGTGATGTCGAGTGCCCGCGCTTTTTCCATCTGGAGCAGCTCGCCCTCGCTCATTTCGCGCACCGCCCGGGACATGATGGTGAGCAAATCAAAGTCCCCGTGTTCCACGGCCAGCAGCAAGCCCCGGGAGAGGAGGTAATCGCCCACCAATACCGCGATTTTGTTTTTCCACAGGGCATTGATGGAAAAGAAACCCCGGCGGTGAGTGGAGTCGTCCACTACATCATCGTGTACCAGGGTGGCCGTGTGCAGCAGCTCGATCATGGCCGCGCCCCGGTGCGTGGCTTCGTTGATCTGGCCACACATGCCAGCGGTAAGAAACACGAACATGGGGCGCATTTGTTTGCCCTTGGTTTTGACAATGTAGCTCATTACCCGATCCAACAGAGCTACCCGTGTTTTCACCGAGTCGCGGAACTTCTTCTCGAAGATGTCCATTTCGTGCGCAATGGGCGCTTGAATGTTGGTTAAGTTCAAAGTCATGATCGGACAGTAATGCCTGGCCAAAATTAAGTGAAGATTCTTAGATTCTTTCCGTTCAGAGGCCCACGGCCAAAAAAGCCCCCAAAGAAAAAGCCTTGGCAAAGTTTTGCGACTTTTGCCAAGACTTTCCCAGACTTTGGGCACTATTGCCTGCCTACATCATATCCTTCATCACCAGTAAAGTCTCGTTCAGGTAGATGTCTTTCTTCAGACCATCCAACCAAACTTTGTTTTTCTGAACGCGGGTACTGTCCAAGTTGATCTCGGCCATGTCAGCTTTGGGGTTGAACACGGTGATGCCAGAACTGAAGTTGTTAATGCCTTCATACTTTTTGGCCTCTTCGCGGTCTTTGGCCAATTCTGCCCGGTATTTGGCCAAACTGAGCGTCACCACGGTTTGGTCGCGCTCGGTTTTGAGCCGTTCAGCGTTTTTGTTGATCAACGAGAAGGTAGTGTTCTGGCTCACCCGTTGTTGGCTATTGGCTTTTAAAGCGGCTATTTTGCTGCCCAATGATCGCCAGGGCACATATTTGGCCGGCGAAATTTCGTCCCACGGCAAGGGGTTCTGCTCTTCTTTTTCGCCCACTTTCAAATAAGAATAGTTGTCGGGCAGGATAACATCGGGAACAACCCCCTTGAGTTGGTTGGTTCCGCCATTGATCCGGTAAAACTTTTGAATGGTCAAGAACAGCGAGCCCAACGGTTTGACCTCGTTGTAGGTGGCAGGGAGCATCCGATCCAGATCAACGATGGTTTGCACCGTTCCCTTGCCAAAAGTGGAGGCTCCCCCGATGATAACGCCCCGTTTGTAGTCTTGGATAGCACCGGCCAAAATTTCGGAGGCTGATGCACTGTAAGAATTCACCATCACTGCCAACGGGCCATCGTAAGTAATGGAGGCATCGCGGTCATCATAAATCTTCACTCCCTCAAACCGATCTTTGACCTGGACCACGGGGCCTTTCTCAATGAACAAGCCCACCATCTTGATTACTTCTTGCAGTGACCCGCCGCCGTTGTTGCGCAAGTCCAGTACTATGCCCTCGGCCCCCTCGGCCTTCAACTTTTCCAGTTCGGTCTTCACGTCCTCCGCGCATTGCCTGCCGCCGCCCGAATTGCTGAAGTCTGCGTAAAAACCGGGCAAAGAAATGTAACCGATCTTTTTGTTGTCAATGGGCCGATTGATGATCACTGACTTGGCATACGTTTCTTCGCGGAGCACTATGTCACGGATAATCGGGATGACGATCTGGCTGCCATCTGGTTTTTGCACCGTTAGGCGGACTTCCGATCCCTTCTTGCCCTTGATCAGGCGCACGGCGTTGTCCAACCGCATGGTGGTGATATCGGTGGCCTCGGCTGCTCCTTGGGCTACTTTGAGGATAATATCGCCAGCTTTGAGCTGGCCCTGCCGCCACGAAGCGCTGCCAACAATGATCTCGGAGACTTTGATAGTCCCATCGCGCTGCTGCAACATGGCCCCGATCCCTTCAAACTTGCCCGAAAAATCTTCGTCAAACCGCTCTTTGTTGCGCGGGGCGTAATAGCTGGTGTGGGGATCATAAGCTGCGGTGATGGCATTTAGGTAGCGCGCCAACCGCTCTGGCTTGTCCATTTCCCGGTACATGCTGAACAAGTTTTTCATGTCCTTGGCCAGTCCATCCCGGGTTTCCTTCTCCAACTCGGCCGCGGTCTTGATCTTGACTTCTTCCGCTTTTTTCTTGCCTTCTTTTACTTGCTTGAGTGCATTTTCTTGGATTTCGGTAGCACTCACCAATCGCGGCAAGGCCATGAGCTTTAAGTATTTGTGCCAATTTTCTTTCATTTCGGCCTCAGTTTTGGCAAAGGACCGCTTCTCGTCGTCGGTCTCAAAGCTTTCCTCTTTGCTAAAATCGAGCGGCCGGGCCAATATTTCATTGGCGAAACCCTCTGCTTGTACCAGACGCTTGTTCCACACTTCGTTTGAAGTATCAAAAAAGGCATACTTGCCTTCATTGATTTCATCGTCAAGTTTGTCCTTGAATCGGGCCAAATCCTTGACGTCGCTTTCTAGCAAATACAACTTATTGAAATCTAAATTCTGAATGTATTCTTGGTACACTTCTTCAGAAAATTTATTGTCAATACTGTGCTCAGAAACATGGCCAGTGTTCAAGTTTTGCATAACCAGCTTGAGCAACACCTCCTCTTTGGACATGTCGGAACGGAGTGCATAGGGGTTGGTGTAAGAAGGTAACATGTACGATCCCAACACAATGAGCGGCACTACCACCGCTGTGGCAATCAAAAACCTCTTTCTCATAAGCGGCTTAAACATAAAAACTGGGTTGCTTTTGGACAAATGTAGCAAAAATAGGTGCCATTTCTGCGGGTTTAACGTTATTTAGGAGCGGAAAGTTGATCCTTGGCCAAACTGTTGACACTGGGTAGCTATTTAGCGGGTTCATTCACCGTTTTCTAGTGGGTGATCGCTTCCTAAAATTACCTATTTTTGGCCTGAAGCCAACTAATGCTGTCCTGCTACTATGAAAAATCCCAGTTTGCTATTGTCCTTGTGGACCATTTTGTTGGGGGCGTGCCAATCCGGTACGGTCCAGAAAAATCAATCGGCCGAACCAGTGGCCCCGATCGCAGTGGTGCCGTCGCCCCAGCAATTGGCCTACCAGTCCCGCGAACTCATCGGTTTTGTCCATTTTGGGGTCAATACATTTACCGACCGCGAATGGGGCACGGGGCAAGAAGACCCCAAAATCTTTGCCCCGTCGGCCTTCGATGCCAAGCAATGGGTGCAGGCTTGCCAAGCGGCCGGGATCCGCACGCTCATCCTCACGGCCAAGCACCACGATGGCTTTTGCCTCTGGCCCAGTAAATTTACCGAACACTCGGTCAAAAACAGTCCTTGGAAAAACGGGCAGGGCGATGTGGTGCGCGAAGTGGCCGACGCCTGCCGTGCGGCCGGCATCAAGTTGGGCCTATATCTCTCGCCTTGGGACATGCACGAGGCCAGCTATGGAACTGCCAACTATAACACCTACTATCTCAGCCAGTTGCGTGAACTCATGACCGGGTATGGCGAAGTGGCCGAGGTGTGGTTTGATGGGGCCAAAGGGCCCAACGCCAAAGACATGGAGTACGATTTTGCCGCTTACCGCCAGCTTGTACGGGAACTGCAGCCCAACGCGCTCATGTTCTCTGACGAAGGCCCGGACATCCGCTGGATTGGCAACGAAAGGGGCATTGCCGGGCCCACCAACTGGTCGATGCTCCATCCCGACAGTGTGGACGTGGGCAAGGCCGACGCTCGCTATCTCAACCGGGGCGATCCCAAGGGTACGCACTGGATCGTGGGCGAGTGCGATGTTTCTATTCGGCCCGGATGGTTCTATCACCCCAAAGAGGACAGCATGGTGAAAAGCCTGGATCATTTGTTGGAAATTTACTACAAATCAGTGGGCCGGAACGGGACCCTCCTGCTCAACATTCCTCCAGACCGACGGGGGCTGTTCCACGAAAACGATGTGGCCCGGCTTCAGGAACTGCGCTCCGTAGTGGAGGAAACCTTTCGCACCAATTTGGCTGCCCGCCAGCCCGCTACTGCCAGCAATCACCGGGGCAACGCACCACAGTATGCGCCCACCCACTTGACGGACGGGGACCCCACCACTTACTGGGCCACCGATGATTCCGTGACCGCGGCTTCGGTGGAACTCAAATTGGCCGCTCCCCAAACGTTTGACCGGGCCTCGATCCAGGAGTTTATCAAACTGGGCCAGCGGGTAGAACGGTTTGCCCTCCAAGCTTGGGTAGGAGAGCGGTGGCAGGAAATCGGGCAGGGCACGACCATTGGCTACAAACGCCTGCTGCGCTTCGCCCCCGTGACCACGGATCGGGTGCGGTTGGTCATCCAGCAAGCCGTCGCCTGTCCGGTCATTGCCGAATTGGGACTGTTCAAAGCTTCGGCCAAAGAAGGCAACTGGGCCGAGTTGGAATCGCCCGAGTAGGGGGGAGCCACCACCCCATTTTGGTCTGGTTTCCTCAATTTAACCGCCCACCTGATCCCGGATCAGGAAAAGTGGGCTTAATTTTGTCTTTCTCAATCACAGAACCAATGCACACGTACTTAAATAATGCCTTGCAACAGGCTGGTCGACTGTTCTTGTTGGCCGGACTGGCTGCTTGTACGTCGGACAGCAACGATCCCCTCGTCGTGCCGGATCCCTTCGGCGTAAGCCTGACCATCGTTTTTGGCTCCACCACTGGGGGCTCGCCCATTACTTTCAATTACGTCGACCCCGACGGGCCGGGCGGGGCTGCACCGATGATCTCCGCTCCGCCGCTCCGGGCCAATTCGGTCTTCAATACCAACATTAGTCTTGGGCTCGTCGAGAAAGGGTTGATTTCTGACCGGACTGCCCAAGTGCGCGATTTGGACAACCAATACCAGCTTTTCTTTTTGGTTGTGCCGCCCAGTTTGATGCAGCACCGCTATACCGACGTGGATCGCGATAACCTGCCCCTCGGTCTGGGCAATCGGATTGAGACGGGTCCGCCCGGCCGGGGTACGCTGCGGGTAGTATTGCGCCGCGCCCTGAACAAACGGTTTAACAACCTTGGGCCCGATAATTTTTCCCAAGCGGGTGGTGTGTCCGATGCCGATGCTACCTTCAATGTCATTGTTGAATGACCGAAGAATGGCGTTTGTACGATGGCCATACACCGCGCAATCCCGTTTTGCGAGGCCAAAAAATGATTTTTGGATTGCTCGAGGAGGGTTTGACTTGATTTTCAAAGGGTGATTCGCTGGCCCACTACCAATTTGACTGGGTTTAAGGGGCTAAAAGACCATAAAATTCCGACTGGGTTCTCTCAGCCGGAATTTTTTTGGCCATCTCCGTTCCTGTTCGTTTCCCTTTAGACTGGCTGGTTTAAACGTTCTTCAAAATTTGTCCGGTCGATTTGATCTGGGTGTTTTTTTGCAATTGTGTTGCATTTCTGTATATTTGCAACACTGTTTCAACTACTACCGGTGCAAAGATTCGCTGCCTTACTGATATTATGCCTGATAGTGAGTCAGGCAATGGCCCAATCCCCCAATTGCCACTGCTCAATCATGGGGAAAGTGACCAGCGCCAACGGTTCATTGGGCCAAGCGAGCATCCGATTGGCCACCCACCAAAGACAAACCATCACCAACAGCGAAGGCTTTTTTTCTTTTGACCAGCTATGTCCGGGGGAATATGAGGTGCAGATCCATTATCAAGGTTACACCGATCAACAATTTCGGTGCAAACTGGATTCGGGCTTGCACCTCGCCATCCGGTTGGAAGAAACCGCCCTGCTGCTGGAGGCCGTCACGGTGCAAGCCCAGCGCGAGGCTGCCGGGGCCGTGCACTTGGCCACCAGCCTTGACAAAACCGACTTGGACAAGGCCCGGGGGGGCAATTTGGCCGAGTCACTGCGAGACATCACTGGGGTGAACCTGCTCCAGACCGGCCCGACCATTGCCAAGCCGATCATCCACGGGCTGCACAGCAACCGGGTGCTGATCCTCAACAACGGCATCCGGCAAGAGGGCCAACAATGGGGCTCGGAGCACGCTCCAGAAATCGATCCTTTCATTGCCACTAAATTATCGGTGATCAAAGGAGCAGCCGCGGTGCGCTATGGATCGGATGCGCTCGGCGGGGTGATCATCGTTACTCCGCCCGATCTGCCCCGCGCCCCCGGCCTCACCGGCGAACTGCATCTAGTGGGCCAAAGCAATGGCCGCCAAGGCACAGCTTCGGGCAGCTTGGCGGGCTATGCCCGGGGCATTGGCTGGCGAGTGCAAGCCACCGGCAAACGCGGGGGCAACCTGCACACGCCCCAGTATTTTTTGGCCAATACTGGCTTACGGGAAGTCAATTTTTCGGGTGCAGTGGGCTATCGCCGGGAGAAATTTGGGGGTGAAATTTTCTACAGCCGCTTTTCCACCGAGGTGGGTATTTTGGCCAGTGCGCACATTGGCAATCTGACCGATCTCAATTTTGCCCTCCAAAGTTCCCGGCCGGTTTATCCCGCTCGGTTCAATGATGTCTTTACTTATGCCATTCAATCGCCCCGGCAAAAACTTGCTCACCACTTGCTCAAAGCCAATGGCGATTTGCTACTGGGCCAACTGGGCAAACTGACTTTCCAATATGGCTTGCAGGCCAATTCGCGGCGCGAGTTTGATCAGCGCAGATCCAGTGCGGGCGCCGATCGGGCCGCCCTGAATCTGCGATTGATCACCCATAGTTTAGACGTAATATTGGAGCACCGACCCATCGGCCAATGGCAGGGCAGTGTGGGCCTCAGCGGCCTGTTTCAAGACAACTACAATGTGCCGGGCACGGGCATCCGACCCCTCGTGCCCGATTACCGGGCTGGCAGCGGCGGCATTTTTGTGATTGAAAAATGGGTCAAAAATACCTTTGAACTGGAAGTGGGGGCCCGTTATGATTATCGGCATTTAACGGCCTGGCGCTTTGATCGGAATGACCAATTGACCCGTCCCGATTTTAACTTCCACAACGTTTCGGGTACGGTGGGTGCCTACTTTGAATGGTCGGACCAGCTCAATTTCCGGAGCAATTTGGCCTCTGCGTGGCGGGCCCCCGCTCCCAACGAACTCTTCAGCGAAGGGCTGCACCACGGCGTGGCGGCCCTCGAGTTTGGCCGGGCCGATTTGCGCCCCGAAAAAGCCTATAAATGGATCAATACCATTCAATACACCAACCCCAAAATCAGTTTTGAAGCCACGCTGTACTACAACAAAATTGACAATTATATCTACCTAAATCCACAGCTACCGCCCGTACTGACCATCCGGGGG
>JAYUVL010000170.1:0-13810 GCA_043754075.1 Cytophagales bacterium
CTTTTTGGCCGGTGAAGTTGGGCCGCTGTTTGATGATCTCAAGCAGCTTTCCGCGTTCCAGTACCGCCATTTGGGGCAAATGATCCCCACCCTTTACCAAGATCTTTGGCGGCGGGGCCTCGAGACGGACGACTGGCATTTGAAACTGTGCGGGGCTGGGGGGGGTGGTTTTATTCTAGGTTTCACCCGCGATTTCCGGGCCGTGCGCAAAGCTTTTGAGGGTTATCAATTGCGGATCGCCTATAAATTGTAAAACCCCGGCTTTTAAATATTGTCCAAATAGCCGATATTTACTCTTTTATCATCCATTGATCTCATGAGACCAACCCTCCTTCTGCTCTTCATCCTGTTGGTATTGGGTGGGGCCACCCAAGCCCAAACCAAGAAAACCCCGCCCGCCCAAACCGGGCCGACCGGGTTTGATGCCCAAACCAACCTGAATGCCATTGGGGGGGCCAATGGGGCCGGGGGCAGCAATGCCGCAGTCCGAACTTTTGATGGCCGATACGAGGGAGTGAAAAACAGCCCCTATCTGCTCGATGATTGGTTCAAAGCCGACCTGTTTTTGCTCAACGACCGCAAGTACGAAGACATCTTGCTCAAGCTCAACACGCACAACGATGAAGTAGTGATCCGGCGAGTGGCCAACGGAGACTCGATTATTGTTGACAAAAAAACCATTACTTATTTTGTCATCAAACCTACCCCGGAGACGATGATCTATTTCCGCAAAATACAGCCCAAAGGGGAAACCAAGGCCGATTTTTATCAAGTATTGGCCGAAGGATCCTATCATTTGCTGGTCAAACATGGCAAAGACCTCCTAAAAGCTGATTTCAAGGGTGGATACAGTTCGGGCCGGGCCTATGATGAATATGTGCCGTTTAGCCAATATTTTATCACTTTACCAAGTGACAGCACCGATCTGATCAAAATCAAGCCCAGCGAAAAAGCAGTGCTAAAAGCGCTCAAAGATGATGGCCAATGGGCTGAATACCTCAAATCAGTCAATCTGAACCTAAAATCAGCCAACGATCTGGCCAGATTCTTCGACTACCTCAATACCAAGACCAAATAAGTGGCGCGGTGCTTTCACCGCAGATCCTTCCAATTCCACAAATAGCGGCAGGCCCAACTCCGGTAGGGTCGCCACTGTTCGGCCACGTGTTCCAAGATCCGGTAAAGGGCTTTACCGCTTTCGGTCAGCCCGTAGAGCTTTACCATTGATTGGCGGATGGCCAAATCGTCCACCGAGAACACATCGGGCCGCGCAAGGGCAAAAATGAGTTGCATCTCGGCTGTCCAGCGGCCCACACCCTTGATTTGGGTCAAATATTGGATCGTTTCCTGATCGGAAAGCACCGAGATCTCTGCGTGGCCAAGCCCTTTTTCGAGGGCAAACTGGGCCACGTTTTGCACGTAAGCGACCTTTTGCCCCGAAAGCCCGGCTCCCCGGAGCGCCTCGATCGGGCAGGCGAACACTAGCTCCGGGTGGGGGTATCCGTCAGGAAAGAGGGCCAATAACCGCCGCCAGATGATGTCCGAAACTTTGACCGAAAGTTGCTGGGAAACGATGGACTCCAACAATGACAAATACAGGTCTTCCGTCGGGCGGCTTTGGGGGAAAGGCAGCGCGTCGACCAACGTTTTCAGGCGTGGATCACCGGACAAATGGGCAATAATCTCGTTTTTATTGGACATAAGCATCGATAATACCCTGTGCCGACCGATACTGTTCGGGCCATTTGGCCAAAACGGAAGAACACCGGACGATCTTCTGTTAAAAGCCTAAATTTAAACTTTTCAATGCTACTGTAAGCAAGTTCGCACCAAAAAAATCGCACTATCCAATGTCCTCGCATCATATCATTCGCGACGAGCAAGAACCCGCTTTATTGATTGCCGATCCCGAGGCCGATTATGCCCTCGTCGAGCAATTATTGGAATGGTCACCAGTGGTGGTGGTCATTGCGGAATGCCTGCCCCGGGTGCTCGACTGGGGCATCAAAATTGATAAATTGGTTTGCCGGCCCGATCGGCAAGCGGAGTACCAAGGATTGATCGAGCACCAAATGCCGGTCGAGATCTGGGCAACCACCGAATATGCCCCTTTGGCCGGAGCCAAGCACCTGTTGAGGCATCAACAAAAAGCTATCAATGTCTTGTTGCCCATTGGCCCGGCCTATTTTGCCCAGTTGCGAGCGCAATGGATGGAACTGGCGGGCCAAATCCCCTTGGTTTTTTATGGCAATGATTGGAAAGGTTATTGGATTACCGACTCCTTTAAAAAATGGGTGGCGGCCGGTACCAAGTTTGCAATTGAGCAACCGGCCGAAGCCCCATCGCTTAACCACCACCATGGGCTTGTGTGGGCAAAAGAACAGGCGGGCATGGTGGACATCCGAACCAATGTGCCTATTTTTGTCCTTGAGCACTGAGGACAAAGTAATACTGGGATTAAAATGATTTGAACGATTTATAGGATTGATTACCTTGATTTTGAATGATTTGTAAAATAAAAAATTTCAAGCCACCTATTTTTCAGTATAAATCCAACCAAAAGGTTGAGGTCACTCATTTTAAACTGCCTTTTTAACTTAACATTGCAAAATGCCTACTTTTTCGCCAGCTAATTTTCAATTTCTTACTGACCTCCAAGCCAACAATACCCGCGAGTGGTTTGGCCTGCACAAAAACCGCTACGAAGCCGCCCAACTAGAAATGTTGGCCATCGCTCAAGCGCTGATCCAGGGGTTTGCCGAGATTGATGAAGCCATTGCTCAGCTAAAAGCCAAGGACACCATGTTCAGGATTTACCGCGACACCCGTTTTGCGAGTGACAAAGCGCCCTACAAAACTAATTTGAGCCTTTATCTAAACCGGGGCGGAAAAAAAGCCGAAATGGCGGGTTATTATTTTCACTTTCAGCCCGGTGCTTCCTTTGTGGCAGGTGGCTGCTGGTTGCCAGCGAGCGACAAGCTAGCGGCCATCCGGCAAGAAATTGACTACAATCCTGTCGAATTTCGGGGTATTGTTCAGTCGCCCGCCTTTGCCAATGGACTAAAATTGGGGGGGGAATCGCTCAAGACCTCGCCCAAGGGTTATGCGGCCGATCATCCCGAAATTGAATTTTTGAAAATGAAAAGCTTTATCGCCACTCGCCCCTTTACGGACGAGGCGGTAGTTGCTACAAGTTTTATTGCTGATTTATTGGCCACCTGCAAGCAGATAAAACCATTGGTGGATTTTTTAAATCGATCAATTGCCCCATAAATTTATTGGGCCAATTGCCTACTTTTGTTTACTTTTAGGCCTATCGCCTTAAAATCTGTGCTTGACCCCATCAATGAGATTTAACGATTACAAAACCCAGCGCAAGTTTGCGATCATTTTTAGCTTAGTGTTGGGCATCCAACTCCTATCGTTTTTGCCATTGTTCCCTTTTATCAACCAACTGAACACAAATTCCTATTTGGTGGATGTGGCGGGCCGAAACCGTACTTTTTCTACCAACTTGGCCCTTTTTGCCATCCTTTCCCTATCTGACGAAGCGGAGATTAGCAACAATGCCAAACAAGAAATACTTCGGATCCTCAATATTTACGAAAACTCGCTGACTGTACTGCGCCAAGGGGGCACTCCCCCAGCCACCACTTACGAAGTGGTGCTGCCCAAAGCTGATCCGATTTTGGCTGCCAAAGTTAACCAAGTGAAGGATCTGTTGGCCGAACAAAAAAAAATAATCTTGGTAATTGTTGAACAACCCAAATACTTGGAACAGCGCGATCCCAGCCTACCCGAGGAGGTACAAGGGGTAGTGGTGCTCAACCCAGCCGTAAGCGAAGCAAACCAATCGTTGCAAAAACAGTTTAGCGAGGGTAAACTACTCAAGCTCAATTATGAAGTGGTGGACATTGTGATAAAAGAGTCTGAGCATGCCCGCATCCGGTTTTACCTGTATTTGGGCGGGTTGTTCTTGTTCAATGCACTTTCCCTGTTCTTGATTTATCAACTTTTGGTGCGGTTTGTCCAGCGCCCGCTCACTCAGATAGCCAAAGTTGCCGAACGTATTTCGGCGGGTTCACTCACTGAACACATCAACTATCTATCTCAAGACGAACTGGGAAAAATCACTGGATCGATCAACCTGCTGGTCGACAATCTGCAAAAATCAGCCTCTTTTATCAACGAAATCAGCCAAGGTAATTTCGAGGCAAAATACGAGGTGCAGGTAAGTGAAAGCATGGAGGGAGAAGCTAACCTGACAACTTCCCTGCTCGCCCTGCGCGATCGGTTGCGCACCTTGGCCGAGGAAGATAAACAACGGCAATGGATTAACGATGGACTGACGAAATTTGGTGAATTATTGCGCACCTCAACCGAGATCAGAGCTCTTTGCCAGCAACTGATCACTGAATTGGTGCGCTATCTCCACATGGAACAGGGTGGCATTTATTTGATCAACGAAGAAAAACCGGATGACCCTTTTGTGGAACTGATAGCGTGCATTGCTTATGATCGGCAAAAATATTTGGAACAACGTTTTGCCGTCCATGAAGGCCTGATCGGTCGGGCCATCTATGAAAAAGCCCCAGTTTACTTGACCGAAATTCCGACTGGCTACGCCAAGATCGGATCGGGGCTGGGCTATGAAGCACCCCGCAGCCTATTGATCCTGCCGCTAAATAATGGCAAAAAAGTAATTGGGGCCATTGAACTGGCTTCCCTTGCCCCTCAATTAGCTGATCACTACGTTGCCTTTGCTACCAGAATCGCGGAAGTTGCGGCGGTGACCATCAGCAATGTGATGGTCAATCAGCAAACGGAGGCTTTATTGCAAAAATTCCAGAAAATGGCCGAAGAACTCCGCGCCAATGAAGAAGAAATGCGCCAAAACTTGGAGGAGTTACAAGCTACCCAAGAAGAAGTCTCCCGTAGAAATGTTGAACTTGATGGATTTACCAAGGCAATCAATAGCACACTGGCTACGATAGAGTTCGACATGAGCGGGAAAATACAGCGTGCGAATGCGAAGTTTCTTTCCTTAATGGGCTACGAAGCTGATGAAATAACAGGTTTACACCACCGCAAATTTATCGATGCTGAATATGCCAGATCAGAAGAGTTCAAAAAGTTTTGGGAAGATTTGAACAAAGGGATTCCGCAAACTGGTTCATACAAGAGGTTTACAAAAAGTGGAGGAGTTGTGTGGCTAAATGCCACCTACACGCCGATTAATGATAAAAATGGAGTGCCGCTGAAAGTCATAAAATTGGCACTTGACCACACCGCAAACAAACAACTTTTAGATGCAACGCAACGACAAACCGAAGAGTTGCTTGCTCAAAAGGAGCAGTTGCGTCAAAACATGGAAAAACTGCTTGCCACGCAAGAAGTAATCACAAAGAAACAAAATGAAGTAGAAGCAATCGCTCACAAATTTACCCAGATACTCGAGGGTTGCGCAGATAGTGTCATTATGATTGACGAAAAAGGGATAATATCCTTTTTCAATCAAACCGCCGAAAGAATGTGGGGCTACTCCCGCGAAGAAGCCATAGGCCGAAACGTGGCCATGTTGATGTCCCAAGTCGAGGCCGGCAGACATGATACTCATTTGCATAATTACACCATTACGCAGCAAGCAAAAGTGATTGGGAAGGGCAGAAATGAAGTAGCCACACGTAAAGATGGCACCACTTTCCCTATCTTTTTAACCATTAGCGAAGCAAAAATGGCAACCGGTTCCATCTTTACTGCTTTTATAAAAGCCACATAAGGCCAAATGGGGGTGCATCGTCACTACCAGTAATGATAGGATAGATTGCGCCAACACTGGGGAGAATCACATGTGACCCAAGCAAAATACACCGCCAGCTATTTGCGGACCTCACCAACAAATAGGCAATGTACTTTCCGGTTCACCATATCTGATAATTTGGCCGCAGATAATTGCGCACGTAATCATCAATTCCAGCCTCCAACGAATAAAATTCCGTGGCATAGCCGCTGACCCGCAGTTTTTCCATCTTAGCTTCGGTGAAATACTGGTACTTATCGCGAATATCGGCGGGCGTATCCACAAACTGGATTTGCGGGGGGGTATCCATCGCCCCGAATGTCAAATGCGCTAAATCCAAAAAAGTACGAGCTTGGCCAGTGCCCAGGTTATAAATCCCAGCGGGCGGCCTAGACTGGCGCAAAAACCGGCAAACCGACACAACATCTTTTACATACACAAAATCGCGGAGCTGTTCGCCGTCCCGAAAATGGGGATGGTGGGAGCGGAACAGTTTCATTTGCCCAGTAGCCCGGATTTGCTGAAAAGCATGGAAAACAACCGAGGCCATCCGGCCTTTGTGATATTCATTGGGGCCGTAAACATTGAAAAATTTGAGCCCATACCAATGCGGCGGACAATTGGCTTGCTGCAACACCCATTTGTCAAACTCGCTTTTGGATTCGCCATACGGATTCAGGGGTTTTAGGTGCGGGATAATGGCTTCATCATCGGCGTAGCCCAATTCGCCCAGTCCGTAAGTAGCAGCTGATGAAGCATATACCAGTGGAATGCCATAGGCAGTGCACGCCTGCCAAATCGCTTGGGAATAGGATACATTGAGCTCCGCAAAAACTCGGTAATCAAACTCAGTGGTATCGGTCCGCGCCCCAATGTGGTAAATGAAGTCCACTTTATTGTGATTGCGGTGCAGCCAATCGACAAAAATGGCCCGCTCCACCCGGATACAAGGCTTACCTGCCAAGTTCGGGGCTTTGTCGGCCCGAGAAAAATCATCCACCGCCACCAATTCTCCTTCGCTCCGCAATTGGCTCAAGAGCGCGCTGCCGATAAAACCTGCGGCCCCGGTTACAACAATCATAAGCTACGTGGTCTAAAGTCGAATTCATTATCCAAAAAAAGAAAGATTTTCCAAATCACAGTGAGATGGAAAATCTTTTCAAATCATTATCTAAAGCAGGTCGCCATTGGCTGATCACACCAACATGCGCACGGGTGCTTCGAGCAACTGCTTGAATGTTTGGAGGAAAGCTGAACCTGTCGCACCGTCGACCACCCGGTGATCACAGGCTAGGGTCACTTTCATCACGTTGCCCACTTTGATCTGCCCCTCTTTGGTCACGACTGGGATCTGGCGGATGGCCCCAACGGATAGAATACAAGCGTCTGGTTGATTGATGATGGAGGTAAACTCTTCGATCCCGAACATTCCCAAGTTTGAAATAGAGAACGTGTTACCCGCCCAGTCGGCCGGTTGCAGTTTTTTGCTTTTGGCTTTGGCGCCCAGGTCTTTGACCACCGCCGAAATCTCCGAAAGGGATTTGGTATCGGCAAAACGCACCACGGGCACCAGCAAGCCATCTTCGACGGCCACCGCCACCCCAATGTGGATGTGGTGGTTCAACCGGATCTTATCGCCCAGCCAAGAGGCATTCACCATTGGGTGCTTGCGCAGGGCTTGGGCCACTGCTTTTATGACCATGTCATTGAATGAAATTTTGGCCGTGGCCACTTCATTGATGCTCGCCCGGGCCTCGATCGCTTGGTCCATCTCAATTTCCATGGTGAGATAGAAATGAGGTGCGGTGAACAAGCTCTCTCCCAACCGCTTGGCGATCACCTTGCGCATTTGCGAAACAGGTACTTCGGTAAAGCTTTCTTGGTAAACCGCAGTGGCGGCCAATGGAGTGACTACTGGCGCTGATTCTTGGGCGGGGGCCGGCGTCGGCTTAAATGCTTCTACATCACTTTTAACGATTCGGCCATTTTCGCCGGTTCCCTTGATCCGGCCCAAGTCATACCCTTTTTCTTTGGCCAGCATTTTGGCCAGCGGCGAAGCAATGACGCGGCCACCCGCACTTTGAACCACGGCCTCCACTGGGGCCGCAGTGCTTGCTACCGTTACAATGGTAGCTTTGCCCGAGGTGTCTGGGGCGGCGGCACTGGAGCTAGCCACAGTTTTGAGCGTGCCCTCGGCAGCCAATAATGGTTGAAAATCAGTGCCCGCTTCACCGATAATGGCAATGATGCCATCCACGGCCACCGACTGGCCGTTGCCAACACCGATGTACAGCAAAGTACCGTCTTCGTAATTTTCCAGCTCCATGGTGGCCTTGTCAGTTTCCACTTCGGCCAAAATATCGCCTGCCTTCACTTTGTCCCCCACTTTTTTGAGCCAGTTGGCAATCACCCCCTCGGTCATGGTATCACTCATTTTGGGCATCCGAATGACGGCAGCCTTGATTCCTGACACATCAACTGCCGCAACCGGCGCAGGTGACGGACTGGCAGGCGCACCCGGCTCAGTTGGGACTGGTGCGGCCACCGCTGTGCCAGTAGCCAATTCAGCTAGTAAACTGGTAATATCTTCACCAGCTTTACCAATGATGGCAATAACCCCGTCAACAGGGGCTGCCTGTTTTTCCCCAATGCCAATGTGGAGCAATACCCCGTCTTCGTAATTCTCCAGTTCCATGGTAGCCTTATCGGTTTCCACTTCGGCCAGAATATCGCCCGCTTTCACCTTGTCCCCCACTTTTTTGAGCCAAGTAGCA
Source organism: Cytophagales bacterium (assembly GCA_043754075.1). Taxonomy (GTDB): domain Bacteria; phylum Bacteroidota; class Bacteroidia; order Cytophagales; family Thermoflexibacteraceae; genus JALONO01. The sequence goes on from JAYUVL010000170.1 coordinate 8,575, forward strand.
ATCACGCCCTCGGTCATGGTGTCACTCATTTTGGGCATTCTGATGATTTCTGCCATATTTTAAGTCTAATGCTTGATCTATGTTACTTTTAATTGCCTATCCTGTTCTTAGTCCCAAAAATAAGGGATTATGGAGCAAATCTAAAATAAGAAGGCAGGAAATGCCCACCAAAAAAATAGCCCCGTACACCTGAGCGCGCACGGGGCATATCATTGGTCTCGATTACTTATCCACCAAAATCGTCAAATGCAACATTTTCGGGTGGCACACCAAACTCGTCGACCATTTTCAAAACTGCCGCATTCATCATAGGAGGCCCGCAGAAGTAGAATTCAATTTCTTCGGGGTCTGAATGTTTGGCCAAATAGTTATCGATCAACACCTTGTGAATAAATCCAGTGAAGCCTTCGCCGCTTTCATCATCAATGCTTTTTTTAACTGTCCAGCCATCTTCGGGTTGGGGCTCGGAAAGGGCAATGTTGTATTTGAAATTGGGAAACTCCCGCTCGATGGCCCGGAAATCTTCGGTATAGAACAGTTCGCGGCGCGACCGGCCACCATACCAGTAAGAAACCTTGCGATCAGTCGTTTTGAGTGTGTGGAACAAGTGGAAGATATGTGAACGCAACGGGGCCATGCCGGCGCCACCACCCACATAAATCATTTCACGCTTGGTGTTCTTAATAAAGAACTCACCATAAGGGCCAGAAATCGTTACTTTATCGCCCGGCTTGCGAGTGAACACATAGGAAGAGCAGATGCCAGGATTTACACTCATCCAGCGGTTGTTGGCCCGATCCCAAGGTGGGGTAGCGATCCGAATGTTGAGCATGATGATACTTCCTTCGGCGGGGTGGTTGGCCATCGAGTAAGCACGAAAGATCGGCTCGGGATTGTTCATTTTCAAATCCCATAGTTTGTATTTGTCCCATTCAGGCCGGAATTTATCGGCTCCGGCTGGATCGCTGGGATGCGGAGCAATGTCGATGCCCTTGAATTCCACTTCAATGGCTGGTACATCTACTTGGATGTAGCCACCCGACTCGAAGTGCATGCTTTCCCCTTCGGGCAAACGCACCACAAATTCTTTGATGAAAGAAGCCACGTTATAGTTCGAGACCACTTCGCATTCCCACTTCTTGATCCCGAAGATTTCTTCAGGGATATGAATGCGCATGTCTTGTTTCACTTTTACTTGACAAGAAAGGCGCACTTTTTCCTTTTGTTCAGATCGGCTCAAATGACCCACTTCGGTGGGCAACACATCGCCACCTCCATCCAATACCACACACTTGCACATAGCGCAAGTGCCACCGCCCCCACACGCAGATGGAAGGAATATTTTTTGGTTCGCAAGGGTGGAAAGCAGCGTAGTTCCCGCAGAAACTACCAGTGGGTTGGCTTCGTCACCATTTACAATAATTTTAACATCGCCAGACTGTACCAACTTGGCCTGCGCAAACAAGAGCAAAAGCACAAGGAGGACAATGACAATGGTAAAAGCAGCGATTGACGCAATAATAGTAGTGGTCATCGGACTATGATTTTGGGTGATAAACTGTGTGCAAAGATAGGCACAACCTAAGAATAATAGTGCTCTAACCCCAACTTTAAGCTAAAGGTTTTAACTTTGGTTGCCCTTAATGTTCATTTTAGAATAATGTGATGGAATTATCACTCAATGTGCCAGCATTTATTTTTCCCACCATTTCATTGCTCATGTTGGCCTATACCAACCGCTTTTTGGCCATTGCCAACTTGATCCGCAATCTTCATGCCCAGCATCGGAGCCATCCCGATCCTAATCTGTTGGCCCAAATCAAAAACTTGCACTTTCGGCTCCGGCTGATCCGCGACATGCAGTTGATTGGGGTGCTTAGTTTGTTTTTGAGTGTGGCCAGCATGTTCTTGATTTTCAAAAATCAGCACGGATGGGCCACCACCACTTTTGCCAGTTCGTTGGTGTTGCTCATGGTGTCACTCAGTATTTCGATTGCCGAAATCATCGCCTCCATCAGAGCCCTCAACATCCAACTCAAAGACATCGAGGACGTTCATGATTTTGAGGTTCACCCTTGATCCACCTCCAACCAGCCCCATGTTCACGTTTGTTGGCCACCCCGAAATTGATAAAGTGCGCTGGGATGAGTGTGTCACTCAATCGCCCCAATATTTGTGCTATGCTTTATCGTGGTACCTAGACGTGGTTTCGCCGGGTTGGAATGGCCTGGTTTGGGAACAAGCGGGGCATTACTTGGCCGTGATCCCGTTGCCAGAATCGCGCAAATGGGGGGTTCCCTTTGTCCGACAGCCCTTGTTTGCCCAGCAATTGGGGTTTTTTGGCCACCCCGACTTACCCAGTCAAGCTTGGAAAGAGATTTTTGCCCAACTCCAAAAGCAAGTCGATTTTGTGGCGCATTATCATTTCAATGCCGTCAACACGCCCAACTTGCAAGCTTTCTTGGCCAGCCAGTCTGCCGTCGGCTGGTCGCTGGCCCATACCCACCACCTTGATCTTTCGCAGCCCTATGCCGAACTGGCCCAACGCTACACCCGCGACCGGCGGGTGAACCTCCTACGGGCCGAGCGGGCCAAGCTGACACTGATAGAAAGTACGGATATTGAGCCACTCATTGCCATGTTTGCCCAAAGTGTCGCCCCAACGTTCAGCGGGGGCATCCATCCCCAAAGTTACGCCTTGCTCCGGGCCATTTATCGCGCTCTGCACCAACGGGGCATGGCGAGTTTGCACTATGCGGCCGGGCCAACTGGTGAGTTGGGTGCAGGCACCTTGTTTGCCCAAACTGGTGGTAAAATTATTTATCTTTTCAATGCCGCTTTTGACCATGCCCGACGGGCCAATGGTCGGACTTGGCTGCTCGACCAGCAGTTCAGACAGTCAGCGGGCCAGCCATTGATCTTTGATTTTGAAAGCCCGGAAGTACCTGACATTGTCGGCTTTTACCGCAGTTTTGGGGCAGAGCCAGTGCCTTTTTGCAAAATCACCTACAATCAACTGCCCCGCTGGATCAACGCCGCGTGGTGGGTAAAACAGCAACTGGGGCCACGCACTGTCCGCTAAATTTTGCCGGCCTGTTTGCCCAATTGGCGGCCCAAGATCCGCCCAAAGCTCAACGCGGGGGTGATCAACATTCCACCACAAAAAGCATTGCCGCTGGTGGCCCCAGCCCCCAAGATTTCCCCGGCAGCATACAAGCCTGCAATGGGCACCCCGTGTGCGTTCAGCACTTGCAGGTGCTCATCCACGTGGAGGCCCCCAAAACTGATGAGCGAAGAGGTGTAGGTCAGCAAAGCATAAAATGGGGCTTGGGCAATCGGATCGGCCAAGGTGTGGCGACCAAATGCTGGGTCGGTTCGTCGATCCACAGCTTGGTTGTATGCGGCCACAGTTGTTTGCAGGGCCGTAGCGGGCAGCCCCGTCTTATCGGCCAATTCGGCCAGGGTATTGGCCCGCCAAGCGAATTTTTCGGCTTGGGCCGCCGCCCGGATCTGGTGGCCGTTCCAGTCGCGGATCAGGCCATCGCCCTTGTCGATAGAGGCATCGTCAAAAATGGCCCAAAAGCGTTCCCCGGGTTGTTGGGCAATGATGCGCTCGCGGGCATCGGGATCGAGTTCATCTTCGTTGAGAAAACGTTGGCCGTGGGCATTGACATAAATTTCGCGAGGTGGGCGGTATTTGGTCGTGAAAAACAATCCCCAGAGCGCCCAGTAGTCCACTCGGCCCGAGCCAGGTTCGGCCTCAATGCCCCCCAAGCTCGAGATGTGTTGCTCGGCCCCGCGAAACACACCGCCCACTTGCTGAGCCGCCACAATGCCATCCCCGGTGGAAGTCAAGGCGGCAGTGCTCAGCAACCGGGGACGCTGAGGATGCACTTTGGCAAAAAAAGCGGGGTTGGCCGCGTAACCGCCCGTAGTCAATACCACGTTTTTACCTAGATAAGTAACCGATTCGCCATTTTTTTCGGCATTCAATCCTATAACCCGGTCATTGTCCACTACCAAACTTTGCATTGCATGGCCAAGCTTGGCGGTAATCTGGCCCGAATCCACGTACCGATCCCACAGCGGTTTGAGTACTTTGAAAATGGACAAGGCCCGTTCGGTTCCCCAGTAGGTGCGGGAAGTCTGATAAGGCACATGACCAAAAACCAGCTTGGGGGTGGTGGGATCAAACGCAAAACCGAGATCCTCAAGCCAGTCTAGCGTATGTGGCGCTTCGTCAACGGCAAGGCGCAAAAGTTTGGGATCGGCAGTGTGGCGGCATACGCGCATCACATCTGCATAGTGCTGATCGGGCGAATCGTCGATGCCCTTCGCCCGCTGGCGACGCGTGCCCCCAGCGCTCAAGTGGCCAGCCGAGAGGTGGAGGGTTCCACCCACTTGATCACCTTTTTCGATGACCAGCACGTTGGCCCCTTGCTCGGCCGCCAAAATGGCGCAGGGCATTCCAGCACTGCCAGCCCCAGCAATGATCAGGTCATATTGGGTTGTTTTTGGGTTCATCGGTTTTTGACGGGCTTGACGAAGTGGCAAAATCAATTGCAAATGCACAACTCAGCGGCAATCAGCGAAAGCGGCCCGATGCTGCCCCAATTTTGGTGAAACCTTATTGGCGGTGGTACATTTGTCGGTCGTAAATACTTTTTAACTGTAAGTCACCAAATCCATATACGCCTTCCCGGTTCGAAAATTCCAAAAAAACGTCTTGAAAATGCGTTGACTTTGTTTCAATTATTTCTTTTACAATCTGGTCAGGTCTTCCCAAAGTATTGCCAGTTGGAAATCTATCAATATGGGCTTGGCAAACTTCCACTAAACATTGAAAGCAGTCTGACTGGATAGTTGACAATTCTTTTAATTTTTCAAAGTCGCCATTTTTGTAAGCAGCCCACAAATTGTTTCCCAATTCAATGTCCGACAGATTAAAACTCACTTTGGCAGCATAAGATTGCGCCAGCATTGCTGCATTTGATATACCAAAACCTTTCCATTTGTCGGCAATGTTACTAATTGTTGGAAAAATTCTATGTAGTTTAATCGTCGGCTTGTCTGTGAGCAAAGCAATGACAAACCACATGTTGGCCTGACAAAACAAATCGTTTTCAAACCAAAGACAAACCTCCGAATTATTGGGAAGGGCACGCAATTTTTCCAATTCATTTACCACCTTGTTGTAGTATTCCTCGGTTGAAACCTGATAGGTGTCAGCCACGAA
>JAYUVL010000171.1:0-4442 GCA_043754075.1 Cytophagales bacterium
AATGCAACTGTCCCCCCTGTTATGTTGATAATAAATCAAGGAAATTTGCAGCAAGATAGTTACCCGTTGGCTATCATTCGCAAAAGTTTTTTCGGCGCCATTGATTGCTCTCAATTCATTGTTTAGGCTGTCCAATTGGGCCATGACCGGCATCGCCCACCCCAACCAGCCAATCATAATCAAAAATGAGAGCACTGGTTTCATCGAGTGTTATGTTGATTCCTGTCAATCCAACGACTTCAAAGGTAAAACATTCTTATGAGTTGGCCAAAATGAACCGCCATCCAAGCTTAGTATCGGGCCAAAGTTAACCATTCAACTTGAACAGCGATTAAGTGGCATTGCTTGCGTACGTTTGGGGTAAAAACCGAGATAGGATGAGATTATTGCTTACTGTTTCATTGATTTGCCAATTTTTTGCCGGAGGCATATTGGCCCAGCCGCTCACCCAGACGGTGCGGGGCCGCGTGACCGACCGCGACACCAAGAGTGCTTTGCCCGGGGTATCGGTTTTTATCCCCGGTTCGCAGCCCTTGTTGGGCACTGTGACCGATGGGGACGGAAATTTCCAATTGGCCAATGTGCCCGTGGGGCGGCACCGCCTCCAGTGCACGTTTGTGGGTTATGAACCTTATGTCATCAGCGAATTGTTGGTCAGTGCGGGCAAAGAAGTGGTGCTCGTCATCGGTTTGGGCGAAGCATATCAACAGATTGAGGGCGTGGAAGTTACCGCCAGTGGGCAAGACAAGGACAAGCCACTCAACGAAATGGCAGTGGTGAGTGCCCGTACGTTTTCGGTCGAGGAAACCCGGCGGTTCGCAGCCGCGTTCAACGACCCTGCCCGCATGGCGGCCTCCTTTGCGGGAGTGGTATCGGCCGGTGATTTTAGCAATGAAATCGTGATCCGGGGCAACTCGCCCAGCGGTTTGCTCTGGCGGATCGAGGGGGTGGAAATCCCCTCACCCAACCACTTTTCCAATGAGGGCGCATCGGGTGGGGGCATCGGCATTGTGAGTTCCCAACTGCTGGCCAATTCCGATTTTTTTACCGGAGCCTTCCCCGCCGAATATGGCAATGCAGTATCGGGCGTGTTCGATATCAACCTGCGCAAGGGCAACAACCAACGGCGGGAATGGACCGCCCAAGCCAGCGTCATTGGGCTGGATGTAGCGGCAGAAGGCCCCTTCAACCGACGCAGTACTACGGCCAACAAAGCAGCTTTTTTGATCAACTATCGCTATTCCACCCTCACCTTGCTCTCCCGGATCGGCTTACCCTTGCCCGGTGGGTTGATCACCTTTAAAGACTTGTCTTTTAACTTGACTTTCCCCACCAAAAAAATGGGCACGTTCAGCTGGTTTGGCATCGGGGGATTGAGCGCCCAAGACTATCCGGCCGTGCGCGACTCAGTGGCCTGGCGCACCGGGGCCCGACGCACCGGCCAACGCTACACTTTTGGCATGGGGGCCACCGGAGTTTCGCACCAAGTGAGCCTTGGGCCCAAAACCTACCTTAAAACCACGCTCGCTCTGACCGGCAACGGCAACGGTGAATTGCAGTGGCGGCTGGGCAATGGCTATGTGGAACAAGTGACCCGCACCAACCAGTACCGCGAGACGCGCCTTACGTTGGCCTCGGTGCTCAACCATAAGTTCAATGCCCGTCACTTACTGCGGGCCGGCTTTTTTATGACCAACCACGCCTACCGTTTGCTGGCCCAAAACGCGCCCCAAGCGGGCAGACCGCTGAACACCACCTTGGATGAGCAAAATGCCGCTGCCACTTTTCAAGGGTATGCCCAATGGAAATTCCGGGTGCTGGCCCGGTTGACCCTGCTGGCCGGGGCCCATTACCTCTACTTCGGGCTGAACGGGCGGCGCTCACTGGAGCCCCGCACTTCGCTCCAATGGCAACTGGACGAGAAGTCGAGCCTCAGTGCCGGGTTTGGGGTGCACAGCCGGAGTTTACCCTTGGGCACCTACTTTGCCCAAGTGCAAGTGCGCAACGTCGGGACCGTACAACCGAATCTAAACCTAGATTTTACCAAGGCCAGGCATTTTGTATTGGCCTATGATCGCCTGATCAAGGCCGATCTGCGGGCCAAGGCCGAAATCTACTACCAGCAGTTGTACCGAGTCCCGATCCGGCCGGTGCCCAACAACTACTTCTCGCTCTTGAACCAAACCAGCGGTTTCGTCGGTGACTCGCTGGCCAATTTGGGCACGGGCCATAACTACGGCTTAGAACTGACCCTAGAAAAGTTTTTCGGCAACAATTATTATTTTTTGTTGGCCAATTCTTTTTATGATTCAAAATATCGGGCATTGGATGGCATAGCGCGCAATACCCGATACAACGGCAACTTTGTCATCAGCCTACTGGGGGGCAAGGAATTTGTCAAGGCCAAGACCAACCGCCGGGGCCAGCCTGTCAACCGAGTATTGGGGATCAACGCACGCTTGGTGTGGGCGGGCGGGTTTCGGGTCACTCCGATTGACCTGGATCGCTCGCGCCGTGAGAACGGAGAACGGCGCTTCGAAAACCGCGCCTTTGAGGACCAATTGCCCAACTATTTTCGGCTGGATCTCCGCCTGAGCCTCAAAAAAAACCGCCCAAAATATACTAGGACCTTTTCGGTGGATCTACAAAATGCCACCAACCAAGCCAATGTGGCCCGGCGCTATTATGACAACTCGATCCGCAACCTCAACACCGAATACCAACTGTCGATGTTGCCCGTGCTGGCCTACCGAGTGGAATTTTGAACGGAGTTTCTCCCCCGTTGGTCAAAGGCCGGAGCCTTTCATGGCCAATATTCTAAAAATTTCCTCGCACGGTAAAGGTGAAATTGCGGCCCGGCGCGCTGATACCTGAAGAAAAATAGCGATAATGCTTGTCCAACAGGTTTTCCAAGCCCCCCTGAAGCTGGACAAAGCGGTTGATCTGATACGCCGCCCGGAGGTTGAGCGTCCACCAACTGGGCATTCCGTCGGGGGTGGCATATTGCAAGTTATCTTCGCCGCTTGGACTATAGTTCTTGAGCCGTTTCCAGCCATTGTATTGCGACCAAAGTTCGGCCTTGAATTTTTTGATCTCCACTTTCAGCGCGGTTTGGCCAAACATCGGGGGGATGTGATCCAGCGGCACGCCTTCCTGTTGTACCCAACCGTAAGTGTAGGTGAGGCCCGTTTGTAAGGATAAAAAGTGGGCCAATTGGGCCTTTACATTGGCCTGAAACCCAGAAATGGTAGCACTTTGGGCATTCACGTTGGACAACACGCGGCTTTTGACCCGGTCATAAACCACTGAATCAGCCCCATTGAACTGCGAAGGCCGCACCAGAATGGCGTTTTGAAACCAAGTATGGAAGCCAGTAAGCTCGATGAACAAGCGATCTTGGAAATTGCGGGAAACGGTCAGATCCAAGTTATAAGTAGATTCGGGTTTAAGATTGGGGTTGGGCACTATCACCGAGCCGGGCTGCGAGTCAAACACGCGGCCCATATCGTCCACATTGGGGGCCCGGAAACCCGTGGCCCCCAGCATAGTCACCCGCCACTGCTGGCTCGGGTTCCAAACCAGGCCCAAGTTACCATTGAGGGCACTGTTGCGCTGCGAAGCGTTGTCGAACGGAAAGGGAAAAAATGCTTTTTCGTTGAACTGGGCCATGAGCGAAATGTAGCTGTAGCGCAGTCCTTGTGAAAAAATTAGCTTTTTGGTCGGGCCTACTTCCCAAGCGTGGGTCACGTACGCCGAAAAACTTTGCATTTCACTCCCTCCACCGGGGTAGCGGGTACTGGCCGGAGTGATGGCCCCATTTTGCACATTGGTGTTGTAGGCCACCGACCTTACCCCATTGTACGTGGCCTCGAAGCCATAGCGCAGTTCATTGCGCGGGGGCAACTCTTTTTGCATGTCTATATTAAGCGAAAATACGTTCACCGTTTCTTCGCGGCTGGTGCGCTGGGCACTGTTCCAGCGGCGGGTAATCCGATCTTCGCTGATGTTTTGGTAGGCCACCAAAATCGTTGCGTTGTCATAAAACTCCGATTCTCCCTTGAATTCAGCCTTGAGCGCGGCCAATAGGCGGGTTTGGGGGCCATAGTCCCAAGTGGCAAAATTGGGCAGCCCGTTCGGCGCCACCTCGGTCAAGCGGTCGTAGCGGGGAATGGTCGAGGAGTTGGAGTATTGAAAATTAAAGGTAAAAATGTTGTCTTCGTGCGGCTTAAACACAATTTTTTGCAAAAAATCGTACTGGGTGTAGCCCGAAGAAGTTTGCAGGTTTCGGTCACTGTTGGGCGTGGCCACATCGCGCCCGTTGATAAAATCCTGGGTAAAGTTGCGCTCCCAAATGCTGGGATAGCCACTGGGGCGCACCGTGCCCGCCCGCAGATCGCCAAAATCTTTGTACGTGAACGAGGTGAATGCCGCCAATTTTTGCC
>JAYUVL010000172.1:0-6571 GCA_043754075.1 Cytophagales bacterium
CCGCACGGTCAGATGCTGCCCAGGGGCAAAGCTGCCCAGCCCAAGGAGGGCAATGTTGTCGTCCTCTTGGATCAGGTCATAGTCGGCCTTGTTGACAAAGGTCAGCCCCAACATGCCCTGCTTTTTGAGGTTGGTCTCGTGGATCCGGGCGAAAGAGCGAACCAAGATGATCCGCACGCCCAAGTGGCGGGGTTCCATGGCGGCATGCTCGCGGCTGGAGCCTTCGCCGTAGTTCTCGTCACCCACGACGATTGAGCCGATGCCGGCTGCTTTGTAGGTGCGCTGCACCGCTGGCACTTCGCCATATTCACCGGTCAGTTGGTTTTTCACCTTGTTGGTGGAACCGTTGAAGAAGTTGACCGCCCCGATGAGCAAGTTGTTGGAGATATTGTCCAAGTGCCCCCGGTACTTGAGCCAAGGCCCGGCCATGGAGATATGGTCGGTAGTGCACTTGCCCTTGGCTTTGATGAGCAATTTGAGGTTGGTCAGGTCAGTGCCTTCCCAAGCTTTGAACGGGGCCAAGGCTTCCAAGCGATCAGAAGTCGGGCTGATGCGCACGGTCACTTGGCTGCCATCTTCGGCGGGAGCTTGATACCCAGCATCACCGACAGCATAACCCCTTGGTGGGGCTTGCAGGCCGGTTGGTTCGTCAAACATTACTTCTTCGCCCTCCTCGTTGATCAATTTATCGGTCATCGGGTTGAAGGTCAAGTCACCAGCAATGGCAAAAGCGGTCACAATTTCGGGCGAGGCCACGAATGCGTGGGTGGACGACAAACCGTCGTTCCGCTTGGCAAAGTTGCGGTTGAACGAGGTGATAATGGAGTTTGCCTTGTTCGGATCGGATACGTGGCGCGACCACTGGCCGATGCACGGGCCGCAGGCATTGGCCAGCACTACCCCGCCCATGTTGGCAAAAATATCGAGCAGACCGTCGCGCTCGGCAGTGAAGCGCACGGTTTCAGAGCCGGGAGTAATGGTAAACTCCGCCTTGGTCTTCAGCTTCTTGCTGACGGCTTGCTGGGCCAGCGAAGCCGCCCGGGTCAAGTCCTCATACGAAGAGTTGGTGCACGAACCGATCAGACCGACTTCCAATTTGGCCGGATATCCCTTTTCGCGGACCGCAGCAGCAAATTGGGAGAGTGGCCAAGCCAGATCAGGGGTGAAGGGCCCGTTGACGTGCGGCTCCAATTCCGAAAGGTTGATCTCGATCACTTGGTCATAATAATGGGCCGGGGCCTCATATACCTCTTGATCGGGGCGGAGCAGGGCGCGGTACTGATCGGCCAGGGCTGCCACATCGGCCCGGCCGGTGGAGGTCAAATACTCGTTCATTTTATCATCATACCCGAAAATCGAGGTGGTGGCCCCGATCTCGGCCCCCATATTGCAAATGGTGCCTTTACCGGTGGCCGAAATGGAATCGGCCCCTTCGCCAAAATATTCCACGATGGCATCGGTGCCGCCCGAAACGGTCAATATCCCGGCCACTTTGAGGATCACATCTTTGGCCGAAGTCCAGCCGCTCAATTTACCAGTCAGTTTCACCCCAATCAATTTGGGGAATTTCAGTTCCCATGCCATGCCCGCCATTACATCCACGGCATCAGCCCCGCCTACACCAATGGCGACCATGCCCAGACCGCCCGCGTTGGGAGTGTGGGAATCGGTGCCGATCATCATGCCACCGGGGAAGGCGTAGTTCTCGATCACTACTTGATGGATAATGCCCGCCCCCGGCTTCCAAAAGCCAATCCCATATTTATCAGACACCGAGCTGAGGAAGTCATACACTTCTTTGTTAGTTTCGTTGGCAATGCGCAGATCCTCAACGGCCCCCATTTTGGCCAAAATCAGGTGGTCGCAGTGCACGGTCGAGGGGACGGCCACTTGGGGAATCCCGGCGGACATAAATTGTAAAAGTGCCATCTGGGCGGTTGCATCCTGCATGGCCACCCTATCCGGGGCAAAATCCACATACGACTTGCCGCGCTCAAATGCGTGGGTGGGCAAGCCCTCGTGCAGGTGGGAGTAGAGAATTTTTTCGGCCAAGGTGAGCGGCCGGCCCAAGATTTGGCGGGCTGCCGCTACGCGGTCGCCCATGCGGGCATACACTGCCCGGATCATCCCTATGTCAAACGCCATATCAATAAAAGTGTTAAAATCGATAAACAATAAAGGTGCACGTACGATTCGTGCGGGGGCAAAGATAGGGGCTGATCTGTTAAAAACGAAAAGTCAGAACTAATACCTTTGGGTACGTCCTGACTTTGGGGATCGGAAAAAACGAATATTTACTCGTCGTAAACGTCCATATTTAAACGTTGGGCAATAATTCTTTCGGTGTAGCGGCGCACTGGCTCATACTGGATCCGGGCCAGCACATCGGCGGCAAAGGCAAACATGAGCAGGGCGCGGGCATTGTCCAAAGTAATGCCCCGGGCCCGGAGGTAGAACAGCGGTTCTTCGTCCAGTGCCCCGGTGGCGTGGCCGTGCGAGCATTTTACATCATCGGCCCAAATTTCCAACTGCGGCTTGGCATCCATGTTGGCCGATTCGGAAAGCAGGATGTTTTTGCTCGATTGGTAAGCATTGGTTTTTTGGGCATCGGGACGCACAAATATTTTACCATTGAATACCCCACTGGATTTGCCATCGAGTAGGCCCTTGTACAGTTGGTTGCTTTGGGAGTGGGGCATTTGGTGATCCACTGCGGTGTGGTTGTCCACCAAGGTACTGCCCGTGATGGCCATCAGTCCATTCATGAACGCCTCGCAATTTGAGCCCGCAATGTCGATGTTCAGGTTGTTGCGCACCACTTGCCCGGTGAGGGATATGGTGGTGTTGGCATAATAGCTGTCGCGCTCTTGGTGGGCTTGGGTCATCCCAATGTGGGAGGCATTGGCCTCTTCGTTCTGGATTTTATAGTGATCCAGTCGGGCATTCGGTGCCACAAAGATCTCGGTCACCATGTTGGTGAGTGGCGCAAACTCGCTGGTGGTGCTGTTATAGTGCTCAATGATGGTGGCTTGGCTGCCCGCGCCCGCCACAAACAGGTTGCGCACCTGGGCGATCGTGTTGCCCAGGTGGGCATCGGCAATGTAGTGGATGATGACCGGCTGCTCTACCACTTGGCCAGGCTTGATCCACACAAACGTGCCCTCGCTGGCCAGCGCGGTATTCATGGCCGTGAAGAGGTGGTCGGTAAAGCCGGCGTATTGCCCAAAGTGCTTTTCCACCGTTTCGGGGAACTTGATCCAAGCTTCCTGCAACGAACAAATGGCCACTGCGCTCTCGGCCGAGGCAATGTGCGAACGCTCACTGACAAAAAAACCGTTGACAAACACCAGTACATTGGCCGTGCCTTCCTCATACTGCTCCATGAAATGGGCCACCCGATCGGGAACCACCGCCGACGCCGCCGCAAACGTGTAGGGCCGGGCCAGCACATTTTTGAGGTTGGTATATTTCCACTCTTCGTGCTTGGTGGTGGGTACGGTCAGTTCCGAAAAAATCTCGGCAGCGCGTTGCCGGAGTGTATCAGTAGGTGGCTCGCCCTCCAGTTGGGACAAGACCAGTTGCTTAAAATCAGGTTTATCGATGGCTTCCATACAAATAAGTTGGGGCGAAAAGAAATAAAAAATGGAAAGGGCGGACGGGTCGGCCACTAGGCCAAGGCATCCACTTCGTCCTTGATCCAATCATATCCTTTTTCTTCCAGCTCGAGGGCCAGTTCTTTGCCCCCCGATTTGACGATTCGGCCCTGGTAAAGCACGTGGACAAAATCGGGCACGATATAATCCAGCAACCGCTGGTAGTGGGTGATGAGCAATACCGCGTTGTCGGGGCGGCGCAGGGTGTTCACTCCCCCGGCCACAATACGGAGCGCGTCAATGTCCAGCCCGGAGTCGGTCTCGTCCAAGATGGCCAGTTTGGGATCGAGCATGGCCATCTGAAAAATCTCATTGCGCTTCTTTTCCCCGCCCGAAAACCCTTCGTTGAGTGAGCGGCTCAAAAACGACTGGTCGATTTCCACCAGCTTCATTTTTTCTTTGATCAACTTGAGAAAATTGACCGCATCCATCGGTTCTTGGCCCCGGTATTTGCGCACCGAATTGACCGCGGCCTTGAGGAAATTGGTATTGCTCACCCCGGGGATCTCGACTGGGTACTGGAATGCCAAAAACAAGCCCTCCCCTGCCCGCTCCTCAGGAGCCAACTCGAGCAGATCCTTGCCGTTGAATTCAACTTGGCCCCCCAGCACTTCGTAATCTTGGCGCCCCGCCAGTACGGAGGCCAGCGTACTCTTGCCCGACCCGTTGGGGCCCATAATGGCGTGAACTTCACCAGGATTTATCTGAAGATTGATCCCCTTAAGTATTTGCTTTTCGCCAATGGCAGCCTCTAAATTATTAATAGTCAGCATATTGTTGATTTACGAATATTTTTTGAAATAGCTTGCTCCAATAAATGTGGCGCAAAATTGGGTTTATTTAGAATTATTTTAAATAGATAACCGATTTATTTTAAGATTGTTTGGTAAAAGGAGGCTTGATTTGTTGTGACAATACGGGCCAATGCTCCAGCAATGGGACTGGTAAGTGCCATTGCAGCGTTGATTTGCTTGGCCCCAAAATTGGGTTTGTAGCGACCACCGCCAATAAATGAGCGAAAAGAAAGACCCATCCCTAGTAAACGTTAGTAAAACTAGCACCTAACTGGCATAACTTTCAAACAACATGTCCAACGCAAAATTTTCATTGGCCGAAGACTGGGCCATCGTGCTGCTTGGTTTTTTGATCATCGGCTCAGTGGTTTTCGGTGTAGCCCTGCCCATCCCCACTTTTGGCTGGAAAAATGGGACCGAGTTACTGGAAAAAGTATTGGCCCTGCCCAACCTGCTGGCCTTGGCAGGGCAGTTGTTGTTCAGTATGGTTGTTTTGGGCTTGGGGGCTTGGCTGACCCAAAAACCGATCAAAAATGCCCTTATCGCTTTTCCGGGGGTCTATTTTCTGGGAGTGGTCGCACTCGTAGTCGCGGGGAATGCGCAGGTGAAAGCCTATAACCTAGAAGCGGTTATCTTTAGTTTGGCCATTGGTTTGGCACTGGGCAACCTCTTCCAGTTGCCCACTTGGTTCCGGGCCACTCTTTCGGCCGAGTTCTTTGTTAAAATTGGCCTTGTGCTGTTGGGCACTACGGTTATTTTTTCCGACCTGCTCAAGGCTGGGGCATTGGGCTTGGCCCAGTCGCTGGTGGTGGTGGTGGGCGTTTGGTATGTGGCCTATTGGTTGTGCCGGCAATTCAAGGTGGATGAAGAACTTACCATGATGATCGCCAGTGCGGTTTCCATTTGCGGGGTCTCAGCGGCCATTGCCACGGCGGGGGCCATCCAAGGCGACGCCAAGAAACTGTCCTACACCATTTCGCTGGTGCTCATCACGGCCATCCCGATGATGGTTGTGATGCCTTACCTGGCCAACTGGTGGGGGCTTTCGCCCGAGGTAGCGGGTGCATGGCTGGGTGGGAGCATCGATACCACCGGGGCAGTGGTGGCGGCAGGCTCGCTGGTCGGGGATACCGCGCTCAAAATCAGCACCATCGTTAAATTTTCGCAAAATGTCCTGCTCGGTTTGGCGGCTTTTGCCATCAGTGTTTACTGGACCTACACCAAACGGGGATTGGGCAATGAGACCAAACCCACGTTGAGCCTGATCTGGGAACGGTTCCCCAAGTTTGTCATTGGTTTTTTGTTGGCATCCGCCCTTTTTTCTTTCGGCTTGGCCCCCGTCTCTATTGCCCACGCCAAAGATGGCCTCAAAACCATCCAGACCCTGTGGTTTGTGCTGGCGTTCACCAGTATTGGGCTGGAAACCAAATTTTCCGATCTTTTCAGTGCCGACCAAAAAAAACCGCTTTATGCCTTTTTGTTGGCCCAGACTTTCAATATTTTGCTTACCTTGGCCATCGCGCTGCTGTTGTTCAATTAATTTACTGTTCTCCATCGCCATGAAAACATCACCAATCAAATACGGCTTCATTGGCTTATTGCTGGGCTTGGGCTCGCTCTCCAGCTTGGCCCAGCCCCGCGCCAACCGCGAACAATGGATCCAGCTTTTCAACGGGAAAAACCTCAAAGGCTGGGACATCAAGATTGCTGGCCAACCGATCAACGACAATTACAAAAACACCTTTCGGGTAGAAAAAGGCATTTTGCGGATCATGTATGACCAATACGAGAATTTTGCGGATAAATATGGCCACTTGTATTACCAAACGCCTTATTCCCACTACATTCTTGAATTTGAATACCGGTTTTTGGGTGAACAAACCAAAGGAGGCGCAGCGTGGAACGTGCGCAACAGTGGCGTAATGCTGCACTCCCAATCGGCCCAAAGTTTGTCCATGAACCAAGGTTTTCCCGTTTCACTGGAAATGCAACTGTTGGGTGGGTTGGGCCAGGGCCCGCGCCACACGGGCAATCTCTGCACCCCCGGCACGCAGGTATTCATGGCTGGCCAGCTCAACGACAACCACTGCATAGACTCCAACTCCCAGACCTACGACGGGGACC
>JAYUVL010000173.1:0-4467 GCA_043754075.1 Cytophagales bacterium
AAAGTTCTAAATAACTCAAAATCAACATGTTTGGTCAATTTCTCAAGCGGGTCGCCCAGCTTGCTCAATTTTGATAGGCGTATGTCTTGGTCAAAAAACCGTAATCCCGGTGTCTTTTGAAACTCTGTTTTTGTGCTTTCAAAAGTACTAAATTAAGAAGAAATTAAGAAGAAATTAAGAAGAAAAATATACTTAATTTCTTCTGTTTAGTTTTTTGAGGTTCCCTTGGATAAGTGTTTGTGGGGAAAAACAATTAAAATGCTGCTATTCTTCAAAAAATAAGTGACAAAAAAATGCGATAGTCGAGTCAATCATAGAACACACGGTAGGATAGCCAGCTGAAATCATTATGGCAAGAAGTGGAGCACAACGGATAGGCAGAGCCTTGTAGGCATCAAAGAGTGAAAAAACGCCCTACTGAATACTGTAGTGGTACTTGTAGAAAAAAAATGGTAGGCGCACCAAATTTCAGCTTATTCAGTGCGGCTGTTCTGATAAATTGGTGTAATTTTGTAACAGCATATTTTATTCACATTAACTTGCCTTGCGTATGAATAGGTTTTATGAAGATGAATTTATTTTTTTGGAAGATGACTTAGAAAGGTCACTCGTTTATTATTGCTACAAAGTATATGAGGGCGATAACCTCATGAACGACGAAGACTATAGAAAATCCATGCGGGCCTACAGCGCGAAAGTAGCGCTCGACCGCCACAAGAAATTATTGGTGAATACAACGCATTCAAAATTTTCCATCGTACCCGAAACCCAAGAGTGGACAGCGCAAGAAATTGCACCACTTACTACCTCTTTGGAGCGGATGGCATTTGTGATGAATTCCGATATTTTTTCAAGAATATCGCTTGAACAATTGATGGAAGAAGATAATATTGCCAGTAAATACAGCGCGCCTCGTTATTTTGAGACAGAAGAGGAAGCCATAAAATGGCTTTTTGAGTAATCAGAATACAATCTGGCATATAAGGCAATACTTGGTAGCGCGTACCAGATAAAAACACTTATGTTTTTTGCGCACAGTATCCTAATTGTTATTCAATAGTGCAAAAAATACCTGAAATACCAAAGGGTGATCTACCAATGGATGGCTCTTTGGCAGGTGGCCATTGCCCCTGTGGGGTTGACCTTGACACTCCGCGGCCCGGTGCCTGTACTGGCAGATATGTTGACTATCAATCCGATATGAGGTAAGATTCATGTTGATTTACCAATAGTTTTATCTGTCGGTGCTCTTGGCCGTTGTGTGTGTAGGGTCATTGCTGATATTGCTCCATTAGTCCCCCAGCAAAGCCGGCGACTCGCTTTTCCAAAAGAGGACCCGGTTTGCCAAGTTGCCAATTGAGGGTCCTTTTTGGATCGTAACTGGCACGCCGTTCGGCAATCGCTGCGTCCGCAATGCAATGTTGCCAATCCTAGCGTAACTTGCAGTAAAAAGCTGATTTATGGTTGACACTGCCACGCAAACTGGTCTGGAAACACTTACTGCTGAGGCAATTGCCCTCTTAAAAAGCCTGATCCAAACCCCTTCGTTCAGCCGGGAAGAGGACAGGACCGCTGATCTGATTGGCAACTATCTAAAAACCAAACATATCCATATCCACCGCAAAGGTAACAATGTCTGGGCGTACAGTGCCCACTTCGACCCGGCCAAACCGGTGCTGCTGCTCAACTCGCACCATGACACTGTGCGACCCAACCAAGGCTTCACCCGTGATCCGTTCGCGGCCACAGTGGTGGGCGATCGGCTTTTTGGGCTTGGTAGCAACGATGCCGGCGGATGTTTGGTGTCGCTCATCGCCACTTTTGTTCATTACAACGAACTAGCCCAACAATCTGCCACCGCTTTGGCCTTCAATGTGGTGTTGGCCGCTACTGCCGAAGAAGAAATCAGTGGGCCAAGGGGGGTGGAATCGATCTTGGCCGATCTGGGGCGGATCGATCTGGCCATTGTGGGTGAACCGACCCAGACCCAACTGGCCGTGGCGGAAAAAGGCCTCCTGGTGATCGACTGCACCGCTCAGGGCCGCGCTGGCCATGCCGCCCGCAACGAAGGGGAAAACGCCATTTACAAAGCCTTGGCCGATATTGAGTGGTTCCGCCAGTACCAATTCCCTGAAGTATCGGACATGCTGGGCCCGGTCAAAATGACGGTAACCGTTATCAACGCAGGATCGCAGCACAATGTAGTGCCCGACACGTGCACTTTCACAGTTGACATCCGCACCACCGATGTGTACCGAAACGCCGAAGTGTTGGACATTATCCGTCAGCATGTCAGTTGCGAGGTCAGGGAACGCTCGTTCCGGCTCAATGCGTCCAGCATCCCGCTCACGCACCCGATCGTGCTGCGCGGCCAAGCACTGGGGCGCACCTGCTATGCGTCGCCCACCACTTCCGACCAAGCGCTGATGCCGTTTACCTCCATCAAGATTGGCCCGGGTGATTCGGCCCGGTCACACACCGCCGACGAGTACATTTACCTGAGCGAAATCCGGCAAGGCATTGAATTTTATGTCCAATTGTTGGATGGACTGGTGATTTGAGGGGGACAGTCGCCTCGCGGAACTAAAATTCACTATCTTTGATTTGCCAATTTGCCAAACCAACCCGATGGCCGAATCGAACGTCATTAAGAACAATAATTTTGTGGCCGATGTGGCTGGCGAACCACTGTGCCGTTCAGAGCTGGCCACTTTTGACGACTTGCCGCTGGGGGTGGTGCTGAGCGAACTGGGCCAACCTTTCCGGTTTGTGTACGTGAACCCGGAGTTTTGCCGCCTTACCGGCTATGCGCAAGCCGATCTGATCAACAACCCCGACGTGGTCAACCAATTGGCCCTGACCAAACCAACGGCCCTGGCTGGGGCGTTGCCCAAAGCTGCGGCCTTTGATCTTTCATTGCGCCACCAATCGGGCCAGTCGCTGTATGTCAACCTTAAATCGGGCTACTGCCAAGTGGGGGACAAGCGTTATTTGGCCGCTTACTATACCGACGTGAGCGACCGGGTGCGGGCCGTCCGCCACTTGGTGCAGTGCGAAGAGGTGCTGCGCGAAACCCAAGCGGCGGCCAAAGTGGGCAGCATCGACATGGATTTCACCAACGGCCGCCTCATCTGGTCGGATGAAACGTTCCGCATTTTCGGCCTGCCCCCCAACAGCAAAATCCCCAGCAGCAAGCTGTTTTTTGAATGTATCCACCCCGACGATGCCCCGAATGTGTTCCGCAAGATTGATTTGGCCATTGCCAACCAGATCCATTTAAGCCTCGATTACCGGATCATCCAACCCTATACCCAGCAGGTGTGCCGCCTCAAGATCGAGGCCCGCTATGTGGCCCCGCCCCAAGGCCAAGAGCCCAGCCAGCGTTTTGTGGGCACCGTACGGCAAATGGAGGTCAAAGAGGGGAATTTTGAGGCTGAAACCGAGCTGCGACGGGCCCAAAACCTGCTCAGTGGCACCCGGGAGGCCATTTTGGCGATCAATGCGTTCAGTACCGAAATCGTGTTTTGGAACAAAGGGGCCGAGGATTTGTACGGGCCCACCGCCGAAGAAGCTTTGGGCCGCCGGCTCAACGACGTGATCAAGACCTCCTACGGCGAGGGGCTGACCTTTGACAGGTTTTACGAAAACCTCATGCTCCACCAGTATTGGAAAGGGGAGCTGCGGCAAAAAAACCGCGAAGGAAAACCAATGATCATCGATGCCACCTTCCGGGTGATGAGTGACAGCGCGAGCATGGTGCCCGATGTGCTCATTTTTAGTACCGAAAAGATCAACGACAGCAACTATGAAAAGCAGGCCAATGAACTGGCCCAAACGCTTAACCTGATCTTTGGCAATATTCCCGGTTGGGTGATTTTGATTGGGCTGAAAATGGAGATTTTCGGTTGCAATGACAATTTTGCCCAAGCAATGGGCGAAAACAACAAGGATTTTTTCACGGGAAAACTGCTCAACAGCCTGCCCATGGCGCGCAATTATTTGCAGAAACTGGAAGAAAACGCCCAGCAGGTCATAGACGAAGATGTGGCCCTCACCCGGATCAGCGAGACCATCACCACTCGCATCGGCCAAACCTTTTTTTTGGAAACCAATATTGTACCCTTGCGAGCCAAGGGCGGCAGCATTCAGGGCGTGCTGTTCACCGCCGATGATATCACTGATAAACGGCTGGTCGAGGAGCAACTGCGCGCCACCGAGCGCGAGCAGGAACGGATGCAATCGCTGGCCATTGTCCAAGGCCAAGAAGAAGAGCGCAAGCGGGTATCGATGGAACTCCACGATGGAGTGGGCCAGATCCTCACGGCCATGCAAATGAAAGTTGACTTCCTCAAAAACAGTCACGACGACCTCGACCAACCCCGGAACCGAGCATTTGACGAAGCGGTCAGCTTGGTGAACAATGCCCGACAGGAAGTCCGCCGGATATCCTATAACCTGATGCCCAGC
>JAYUVL010000174.1:0-9315 GCA_043754075.1 Cytophagales bacterium
AGGGCTTAAACTGGGCAAGTGGCGGGGTGGAAGCCGCCGCTGCCCAAGCGTGGATCAAAAAAGACAAAATGCCTCTGGCCGAAGGGTACATTGCCCTACAAGCCGAGAGCCATCCGATCGAGTTCCGAAAAATCCGCTTGCTCAACTTGTGCGGCTGCACCGATCCCCAAGCCAGCAATTATCGGTCTTACTACCGCCAATCTGACAACAAACAATGCACCTATCGGAAAAGAAATTAGCCGGCTGATTTCAACAACCATTCTTTGGCAGTTGCGGTACTATCAAAGAATTGGATTTCGTAGGTGTCGCCCACTTTGACCTCAGCAATCTCATCCACCGCCTGGTGCAACGAAATGTTGGCCACCATTTCCTCGGGGATCACCACGGCCAGCTTTTTTAAGCCCGCCCGGTGCCAGCGAGGGTAAACGTGCTGCGCAATCCACTCTTGCATGTCGGGGTCGAGGACCAGTTTTTGCTGGCGGGTATCACTCAAGTAATAGTCGGGGCGATACTGCTCCATGAACTCACAGGATTTTAAAAAGCCAGCCTTTGTTTCGTCGTCAGTCATGAACATTGATTGAGCAAACCCAACGTAGATCAAGATCGAGTTGGCTTGATCAAATGTCAATGAAAAAAAAACATTTTTGTACAGTTCCACATTTACAATAGTTTAGGGGGATGTTCAGTTTTTGCATTTGGGCACAGTGGAGTAAATGTAGCACAATTTTAGTTTGATTAGGCTTTGGCACGGCTTTTCTGATAAATCCATAAATGTGGGAAATGAATCTCAAAAGCGGCTAACAAACTGCAACCTTTGGGTTTGCGTTCACGTAGTGATAAACATTTTACCCTTGCCCCTACTTCACCAACCAGACCAGTACCACTCTTTTACTTTACGTTGCTTACCGATGGCAAGGAAACTACTGCTTTTGCTGGCCTTGGGCCTTTGGCTCATGCCTGCTTATGGCCAAATACTGCCGGCCGGCAAAAGAAAGACAGGTCAAAAACCACCCGAGAAAGAGCGGGCCCCTCGCCCCGGCATTTTTGGGGATCTGCCCCGCCCCGGCAACCAAAATGTGCGCACGCACGAGTTTGCGCCCGAGGACAGCACGGAGGCCGTGGATGAAACGGTGTTCATTTTCCGCAATACCAACCGCCTGCCCTTTTACCAAAACAACGGCCTGCTGGCCCTGCTCAACAAAGCCCAGCGGGAGAAACAATGGGAGGAGGAATATGCCCTATTGGTCAAATACATCTCCCGTTTTGGCATTGGCAATTTTGTTGATCCCAAAAGCATGGACATGGTCTGGCAGTTGGCCAGAGTAAGTGAATATTTGGGCCACTTGGACATGACCAAAGAGGCGTACCGGCTGATCCTCAAGCATTACCGGGGCGACCTAGCGCAGGCCATCAAGCGGCTGGACAGCCTTTCCAAATTTGAACGGCCCATGTATGTGGGGCTGGAACGCTATTATGAAATGCTGGAACTCCGCAAGAATGTGGACACTCTCCGTGCCCCGCACGGCGTTTTGCTCAACATGGGGGAGGAAATCAACTCGCCCAACGAGGATTATGGCATTGCCCTCTCGCGGGATGACCGAACGATGATTTTTACCTCGCGCCGCAACCGGACCCCGGGCAAGGGCAATTCACTCAATGCCCAAATGTACAACGAAGACCTGTTCATCACCCGTCGGATTGGCGATGACCACGAGGTTTGGGAACCAGCCTATCCATTTACCGATCTCAACTCCTCTTACAACGAAGGTTCGCCCTGCATCAGTGCTGATGGCAACACGATCATTTTTACCCGTTGCGATGCCCCAGGCGGACTGGGCAACTGCGACCTCTATGCCTCCCAACGGGTGGATGGGCGCTATTGGGGTGACGCCAAAAATTTGGGGCCAACCATCAACAGTGGTACTTGGGACTCTCACCCCAGCCTGTCCATGACCGAAGACACGCTGTTCTTTGCCTCTGACCGGGGGGGCGGCTTTGGGGGAGCCGATATCTACTTTGCGGTGCGCGATCCTCGGTTGGGCTGGCTGCCCGCCAAAAATCTGGGCCCAGTAGTGAACACCCGCAAAAATGAGGTCTGTCCTTTCCTCCACCACCGCTACAATGTGCTGTATTTTAGTTCGGATGGACAGATTGTCAACTACGGGGATTTTGATATTTTCAAATCCTCACTTTTGCGTGGCCAATGGACCGAGCCCAAAAACATTGGCCCGTTGGTCAATGGAGAGGGGCGGGAGTTTTATTTTGCCATTGATGCCCGATCCAGCAAATTGTACTATGCCAAGTCTGAGGCAGGCAACAAAAACCTGGATGTTTACTCCTTCCCCATGCCGATGGAGGCCCGCCCCACCGCTACGGTGCGTTTTTCGGGCAAAGTAAAAGAGGCAATCACGGGCGAGATCTTCAAGGGTGAAGTCCACCTGATCGATCTGGATGAGCGGGTGGAGATCATGCCGCGCTACATCCGCGACGATGGGAGTTTTGAGTTTGAACTCATCCGCGACCGCCGTTACATGGTCATTGTGCGGGGCGAGAAATTTTTTCGGCTCCAAGAGATCTTCGACATCAGCGGCGATACCGAAGTGGCGCTGGGGGTAAAGAGCATCAAAAATATCAAATTTGAGTCCATTGAATTTGCCGAGGGCCAAGCCGAGCTGCGCCCCGAAATGACTGCTGACCTGAAACTGGTGCGCGACTTTCTGGTCGATTACCCGGATTTTAACCTCAAGATCTCCGGCCACACTGATGCGGCCGGCGATGCCAAGGCCAACCTCAAGCTCTCCCAGCAACGGGCCGATAACATTGGCAACTACTTGATCACCGAAGGGAAGTTGGACCCGGCCCGCATTCGTGCTGTGGGCTACGGCAGCAACCGGCCCATCATCAAGCCCGAAACAGGGGAAAAGGAACGCCGGATCAATCGGAGGGTGGAGTTTCAGATCTATCGGCGCGGATCAGAAGATGAGAAAGAGGCCCTGAACTAGCCTAACGGGAGGTGGGCCGAGTTACTTGTCAATTCGAAAACCAATCACCACGATATCGTCGGTTTGTCGCTCTTTTCCTTGCCAAGCCCGTAGATTGCTTTCCAGAAAAGCGGGCTGCTGATCCATTGGCAGGGTATGAGTGGTTTGTAGCAGCGCATCAAAACGTTTGCGCAAAAACCGCCGGTTTTCGTCTCCCCCCAATTGATCCTGAAAACCATCGGAGGCCAAATAAAAGGTGGACATCACATCCACCTCGATCACATGTTTGTTAAATTTGGCACTCGGCACGCCCTTGAATTTCTGTCCTACCGAGTTTTTATTGCCCTGCGCCACGTGGAGTTGACCGTTGTTAAAATACTTGAGCACTCCACCCGCACTGGCAAATACCACTTTTCGGGGCTTCATCACCGCTTCAATGTATTCGGGGGCTTTGTCGATCACACAAATGGAAATTTCCATGCCATCGCTGTTCTTGCCTTCGGCTTGCCGCAACAGCAACCGCAACCGGGAATCCAAGACTTGCAGGATTTCATCGGGAGCCCCTCCGCCCATTACGTTAAGGATGTCATACAGCATCGTCATCCCGATGGTGCTCATAAATGCACCCGGCACGCCGTGGCCAGTACAATCGCCGGCCACCACAAAGATTTTGTAGTTGTGCTCGATCACCCAATAAAAATCCCCACTGACAACATCGCGGGGCCGAAAAAACACAAAAGAATCGGGCAAAATCTGCTGAATAGCCTCGGGCGGCGGCAGCATGGCCTTTTGGATGCGTTCAGCGTAGGTGATGCTCTCGCTCACTTTGCGGTAAAGTTGGGCCAACAGCGCATTCTTTTCTTGTACTTCACGCTCCCGATCCATGAGCTTGGCGGCAGATTCAATGTTGCGCTGGTTCACTTCTTCGTAAGCCTCCACCAACTCTTTCAACTGCGCTACCGACTCGTTGAGCAAGCTGTTTTTGTACTTGAGCTCCTTTTCATTGGCCTTGAATTTGGTGTTCAACTCGGCCAGATTAGCATTGATCGCTTGGAGTTCCTCGGTATATTCATTAAGTTGCTGATTCTTGATCAGCACTTCGGTTTCTCGCTCACTCAGCTTGAGGGCTGATTCCAAATTGCGGCGATTCACTTCCTGATACGCCTCCTCCATTTCTCGGAATTGCCCAATCTCCTCGGCCCAAGCCTGTTCTTTTTGCGCTAGCAACAACTTTAGTGCGGCAAGCTCCTCCGCTGGATCAGTGAATTCAAGCTTACCACTGGGTAATATTGGGTCATTTGTCGGGAAATTGCTCATCATAATTTTTCAGCCACAGGGGAAACTACTGCTGTTTTTTCTAGTTTTCCAACCAAGGTCCTCGCTGTCGGGGCACACTGAATTGATCACCAGAAGCAGTGCACAAAAATTGGGCTAAAAAATCATTGCTAGCAGTAGCAGATCAATTGCAATATTTTCGCAGGAGATTGATCGATCTTCCGCTAGTTACAGTTTCACCGTTGAGAATCTGCGTGAATTCAGTTTGTTCTTCGGTTGTCAGGTGGTCGATAAATTTGATTCGGTTGGCATCAAAGGCTTTGGCCCCCATTTGCCAGCTTGGAAAATTACGCTCTGCAATGGGGGATAGATTGAGCAAGAACAACTGCTTATGTCGGTCATCCAGTTTAATCTTGTCATAAAGAGCGATAAGATTGGCATAATCCCCCTCGATACATTGCAAAAACTGGGTGTCAGAATACAAGAGAACACCAGTAATGCCCAATTTTTTGTTATTTATTTGGGCGACCTTTAGAATGTCCTCGATGACCTCA
Source organism: Cytophagales bacterium (assembly GCA_043754075.1). Taxonomy (GTDB): domain Bacteria; phylum Bacteroidota; class Bacteroidia; order Cytophagales; family Thermoflexibacteraceae; genus JALONO01. Next base: position 4,811 of record JAYUVL010000174.1, read on the forward strand.
TCAGTCACTTCAACGGGCCGACTGCTCAGGTACACTAAACTGGAAAGCATAATTCAAGATAGTTTTGGTAAGATAAAAAATAGCGGTAGATCCACCTTACCACAGGTCAAATTTCATTCCAATTGCACCCTATCCCGCGGATAGTTGGCGGTGAAGTAAGGTCTTACCCAAATTTGCTTATTTTTGTTTTACTGGCCAAGCCCAATAAGTGAAATAATTTGCCGTATTACGCTATTTATAAGACTAAATACCCTAACACTCGGATGAGTATTTGAAGCCGTCCAACATTTAAGGTGTCGCGAAATGGTAAGCCGAAAACTCCTTAACTGAGCACTTAAGTCATTCTGTTCACTCTGTTATTTTACTTACTGCGTTATTTTTATCACTCATCAACATGAAAAAATCAACATTAATGCTGGGCCTGCTGCTCATCCTGGGCACAATCGCCCCGACCTTCAAAAACGCAAATGCCCTGCTCGGAGCTTGGCGACTGGTCAAAACCTCGGACAAAAGTGCGGAATTGACCACAACTATTCAGATAATCACCCAAAGACACTACATTTTTGCCAATTATGATACCGTCCAACAAAAGTTTATGGGGGCTGGGGGCGGCACTTACACCGCGGCCAGTGACCAGTTTATCGTTGCGGTAGAATTTGATTCGCGGGACTCCACCAAGGTAGGCCAACAGGTTGTCTCTTCAATCAAATGGAGAAAGGGCCAGCTTGAACTGGTACGGCAGCAAAACGGCCGAAAAATCAAGGAAATTTGGGCCCGCATCGATGACGGCGGCGCAGCAAATTCGCCACTGGCGGCCATTTGGCGATTTAGTGGGCGCAAAAACAGCGAGGGACAAATCGTGATGTCGCAGCGGGGGCCGCGCAAGACTATTAAATTATTGTCCGGTACCCGCTTTCAATGGGCAGCCATCAATACCGAAACCAAGCAATTTTTTGGTTGTGGCGGCGGGACGTACCGCACCGAAAATGGCAAATACTTAGAAACGCTGGCTTTCTTTTCGCGGGACAATAGTCGAGTGGGCACCCAACTGACCTTTGACTTTGAGGTAAAACCCGATGGCTGGCATCACCAAGGTTTGAGTTCTAAAGGTGAAAAAATTTACGAAATTTGGAGCAAAGATGAATGACGACTGGGCGATGGGCGGCCAGTCCTTGCTTAATCATACTGCTCCGTGACTCGCACCACTTGACGGACCACGTTGTCGAGCGCTTGGGTGGTCAACTGTAAAAAATCAAAAATTTGTTGATTGCTTTCATTCAATGATTCGGACTCCACCAGTTGTACCAAGCCCAAAATCCTGGCCACCGGTGGGCGGACCTCGTGCGAATAGGACCAGGCTATTTGTCGCAAGGCTTCGTTTTGGTGGATCATCTTTAGTTCGGCCCGCTTGCGCGCATCAATGTCGATTGAAACAACAACCGCCCCCAGCAAACGGCCAGCTTCATCATAATTGGGCAAATACTGGATCTCAAACCACTGGCTGGTTTGGCGCTCAAAATCGAGGCAAACCTCCTTGGTGACCACTTCGCCTTCAAGCGCCCGCTCCAAATTGTTGCGTACCTCGGCTTGGGCATCTGGCCGGACAAAGTCCAAGATGGATTGTCCTGCCCTAAGCGCTATGTTGTGAAACTTTTGGGATATCTCCGCTGCCATTTTGTTGAACGCCAACAACCGAAAATCCGGCCCAATCCAAAGGTACTGGTGCGGGCTGCTATTGAAAATGGATGCCCATTTTCTTTCTTCGCTGTTGACCGGTTGTCCGCCCGTGGGTTGACGGGCAGCGGCAGCTTCAATGCCAATCAGTAGAATTTCAGCTGGTTCGCCGGCCCCGTGCATTGCCAGTTCCCATTCTGTCCCAGCGGCATCCCCGCAGGTCATCGGTTCATCGATATAAATCCGTTGCGGGCGTTGGCCAGCCATGCACTGGTTCATCGCAACTTGAAATTGGGCCGAATTATGAAAGTAATGGCCCAAATCAGTTCTTTTTTTGTTGATTAACGCATTTGAGTAGGTGATCGTTCCGGCTAAATCTGCTTTGGCGATATACAGAAAATTAGAATTGGCCAGATAAGAGGGGATAACATGGGGCATAGCCGGTTTGCTAAGGGTTATTGGATTGTAAGTAGATCTATCCTCATAATTACTGACAATATTGACCACTTTCTTGCACATAAAGGTCATTAAATGTCAAAAAAATAATTTATATCTGTTGAGCCACAAAAATACAAAAAAAATAAATAAACACGCACACACTTTGTTAACAATTGGGTTTCGCATCAGTTAATCATAAGGAGTTGTAAGTTACTGTAATGCTGGATTAACCATCAACGGCATCGTTCGCCAAGAATGCAATCATTTTTTCTGAAGATCCCAAAAAACAATCTTGTCAAAATGGCTCAATTGGCCAAGATAATTTTTAACCTCTTGAGTATCCGAATAAAATACAATTATTGTTTGTCCCAGCGTACGTTGAATTTTTTGCCGTCTTTGTCAGTCGCGGTGCCATCCATTGCGGAGCCATTGCTGTTGAGTTTGAGCTGGTAACTGATGGCCGAGGGACCGGTACTGTACTTGTCATCGCGAACAACCAAAGTGAAGACAAGATTATTGCCAGTTTGGGCCACGGCCTCAAAACGGTAATGTTTGCGGGCGGCACACCCAAGGGCCAGCGCTCCGCCTTCCATTGAAATCGTGTACACATCTTGGTAATCTACATCGGTTTTTTGGCCGACGCCCCAAGTTTCTTTCCAGTCGGCCACAAAACGCAGCTTGGCATTGCGCGAGCCTGCACAAGAGGCCAGGCCAAACAACAATAAAAAAGCGACCTTAACCGAATAGTTGCGCATAAAGAGCATCTTTAAAAGTGGACATAAATGTAAGGTACTTACTGGGTTTAGAAAATCCAAGTTTTGGCGATCAGGGTCAGGGCAATGCCCGCCACGCCACCCGAAAGCACAAGGGTCCAGTCACGCATCTTGCTCCGCAAGACATTGATCAACAGCGTGGTAATCAACAAAATGGCCGATACGATCAACAATTGGCCAATTTCCAATCCCAAGTTGAAGGCAAACAAGGGCACAACGATGCTCTCCTCTTTACCCAACAGGCTTTGCAAATAATTGGAAAATCCCAACCCGTGGATGAGGCCAAAAAAAACCGCCATGGTGTAGCGTGGCCAAGCCCGGGGCTGTCGTTGGTGGGTGGTGGACAGATTGACCGCACAAGTGATCAGGATGGTGACCGGGATCAGGAATTCAATGACATCGGTGCGGAACGACACGATTTTGAGCGCAGCCAAGGCCAATGTGGCCGAATGGCCCAGCGTGAAAGCCGTGACCAAGATCAGGAGCCGTTTCCAATCACTCAATTCATAAATGGCACACAGGGCAGTGATGAACAGTATATGGTCATAAGCCCCCAAATCGGAAATATGGCGAATGCCTTCGCCCAAATAAAGCTCAAAATCGGACATAAGAACAAATGGAGAGAGATTTGCGGCCTTGACAATAACCGCGCAACAAAAAACTTAAAAGATTCCCGCAAACGCAATGACCTTGACCAATTATTTGTTCTTGTTTTGGATTTGGGCAACCCACCCGATCCACCTGAGTCTGACCGAAGTGCAGCACAACCCCACGGCGGGCACTCTGGAGATCTCCCTCCGCATTTTTATTGATGACTTGGATGTGGCCCTCGAGCAGCAATACCGCGTCAAACCCTATCTGGCCAGCAACAAAGAAATCCCGGAAGCTGAGAAATACATCCGGGCGTATGTAGAACAGAAATTTATGCTCTCCATGGATGGCAAACCTGTCAAACTCCGGATCATCGGTACGGAATATGAAACAGATGCTGTTTGGGTTTATGTTGAGGCCGACCAAGTGCCCCAAGCCCAAAACTTCCGGGTGGTGAACAAAATTCTTCTAGACCTTTATGAGGATCAAACCAACATCGTCAGTTTCAAGGCCAATAACCAAAAGAAAAGTCTCCGATTGGGCAAAGACAACGAAGCTGGGGACATTACCTTTTAGGCCAACGATAGCTCCCATACCAACTCCCAGCTCTTCGTGCTCAAGTTAAAAAATACTTAAAGCGCTAGGGGGGTGGGAGCGTAACTAATCCGCTGGAGCAAATCTATTTCTGGGGACGTAGGTGCGAGAAAGAATGTAGAACAAAACATTGCGCCCGGCTTGTTGGCACAGGCAACTTAAAATTCCGCTGGCAATAGACTACGGGCAGCAGTTGTCATTGTCCTCCCTTCCGTCGTTCCTCAATCGTTTTGAGCAACTGCTGGGCAAAAGGGATCAATTCGCTCTGGGTAAACTTGGCCGAGAAGTCTTTCAACAATGCTTCGGCTTCGGGCGAAGCAGGGTTGAGCTTGAGTTGGCACATCACTTTGACGATGGTAATTTTGTCCAAGTGAATAGTATTGGGGTAGCTCATCATCAACTCGTCCAAATTGGCCATGCTTTGCTGATACTGGC
>JAYUVL010000175.1:0-3237 GCA_043754075.1 Cytophagales bacterium
GATTGCGTTGTGGAACCGGGGGCAAATCGCGGCCCAAGCGCTCTGGACTTTTGCCTATGAGGACGGCAACGGTGCCTATTTGCCCCGGGCCAACCCCCAAGCTACCAGCTATCAGGTATTGGCCAAGCAGGCTTGGAAAGAAAAACACAAGCTCATCACCAAAACGTACGGTTTCCACAACAATAGCTGGGAAGCCACCACCACCCCACGCGCCGAAGCATTTTGGCAGTTTGCCACTCCGAGGGCAGCCCAAGCTTGGGCCGACGAATGCAGCATATTGACCAATAAAAATCCCACTCCTACCACATGAAAGTATTGGTCTTGTACGATTACCCACCTTCGCCCGGTGGGCTGGCCACCCAAGGCGACTTGCTCTATCAGGGATTGTTGCACCTGGGGGTTGATGCACGGGCCGTCCATTTTGAGTCGGCCCAAGAAAAAGAATGGTATTACCGCTGGTTTACCCCCGACGTGGTGGTTGGGGTGGGGTACTGGGGCCACACTCCCCAACTCATCCTCCATCCGCAGCGGTATGGTGTATTGCCGGTGCCGTGGCTGGTGGCCGATGGCTACATTGCCAATTATCAGGAAGTGCTCAATGACCTGCCGCTGATCTTGGTCACCTCGCACTGGGTAAAGGAAATGTACGTGCGCGATGGCATCAATGGCGACAAGATCGAGGTGCTGCCTGTGGGGTGCGATACCCAGGCTTTTGCCCCTTTTCGCCGCGACGATCCCAAAATCATGGCGGTGCGCGAGGCCCTGGGGGTGGCGCCGGACCAATTGATGATCTTGACCGTGGGCGGCGATGCGGCCTCCAAGGGTGCCCAAGAGGTAATGCAGGCCCTGGCCATCATCGATACCAAAGCCCCCGACTGGAAATATGTGTGCAAAGTATGGCCCCAGCCCCGCACCCAACTGCAAAACTTGGCCGACCTGCAAATGGCCACCGACCTTGGGATCGAGAAAAACGTAACCTATGCCACCAACACTATTTCGCGCAACTTCATGCCCTATTTGGTGGGGGCCTGCGACATCTACGCCGCGCCTTCCCGGCTCGAGGGCTTTGGGATGCCCCAAGTAGAGGCCGGAGCATGTGAAAAACCAGTGATCGGCATCAACGCGATGGGCATGTTGGATACGTTGGTGCACGGGGAAACAGCCTTTTTGGCCGAAGTGGCCCAACGGATCGTGGTGGATCAGGTCGTACTGGGCGACGAATCGGGCTTCGAGACCAACCACAAAGTGGTGTTCCAGATACCCAGAACCGTCGATTACCGGGCCAACGTGCAGGACATTGCCAAGTACCTGCTCCAACTCATGAACGATGCCCCCCTGCGCGAAAAAATGGGCACCGCCGCCCGCAAAAGAGTGGTCGAGCATTTCGATTATCGTGTGGTGGCCAAGCGGTTTATTCAACTGATCAACGAGAAATTGAACATCAAATAACCTTTTTACCAATAACGGGCAAACTGAGATGAAAACTGACGAGTGGGAGGAGATCGAGGCGGCCAAGCAAGCCGCCCTCGAAGTATTGCTGCACAATGCCCACGGGCCCTATCAGGGACTGCCCCGCACAGCGGGCTGGGGCTACCCCGAGCCCTATACCCGCGACCTAATGCTTTCCATCTTGGGCGTAGCTGCCACTGGCCATCCAAGGCTGGTCAGCAGCACCCGAAAAGTACTGGAAGTACTGGCCCAAAACCAGACTGCGCGTGGGCACATCCCTTCGCTGGTACATGACCATGATGACCGGGGCGCCAGTGATACCACCCCCTTATTCCTTTTGGGGGTGGGCATTTTTCGCAAAATGACTGGGGAACCCAATTTCCTGCAAGCCGCTGTGGCTAAGTCGCTCACTTGGATGGAATATCAAAGCCCCTCCGACCGCTACTTGGTGGCCCAACAGCCCACCAGCGATTGGCGCGACGAGCAGTGGGTGATCGGATATGGCCTATTTGTTAATACCCTCGTGTATGCCTACCTACGTCTCTTGGGCCAACCTAAGCGTGCCGAACAAGTCCGCCACGAAATAGGCCGGTTTACCATAACTGGTGGTACTATCCACCACCACATACATGAAGGCTTAGTGGTCAAAAACAAACCTTATTATGCGTTCTGGTCTTACAAAATCCACAGTAGCGAGCGTTTTGACCTGTTAGGAAACAGTTTGGCCATTCTTACCGGCATTGCCGCGCCCACCCGGGCCGACGAAATGATTGGCTGGATCGAGGCCGAGTGCGCCAATATGCGGGCCAAGGGGGCATTGGCCCTTGACCTGCCACCCAATTTTTTCCCCTATACCAATCCTGAAGATCCCGACTGGCATGCTCGCTATGCCCTGTACAACAATCCGGGCGAATATCACAACGGGGGCATTTGGCCGTTCATTGTCGGATTTTATGTGGCAGCCCTGGTGGCAACCAAACATCATAAACTGGCCGAGGAAAAACTTCTGGCCCTGACCCGGCTCATCAAGTCCTCTGGCTCGGGCACGCTGGATTTTGGGTTTAACGAATGGCACAAAGCCCAAACTGGCAAGCCAATGGGCCAAGACTGGCAAACTTGGAGCGCAGCACTCTATCTATATGCCGCCCAATGTGTACAAACCGGGAGCACTCCTTTTTTTGCCGAAATGCGCGATGGCCCCTTGGCTCAGGAGATCGCCAGCTCAGGCCCCCCCGCCCATTAACCCACCAAGCCAAGGTGTGAATTATGCAACTCTCTTGGCCAATGGTGTAACATTTTGTCGGGCCGGGCCACCTACCTTTGCAAAATAAATATATCAGCCCTATGCCACTCAGATCTATCGGTATTATGCTCATTGTCATCGGGATCGCTATGATTGCCTATACTGGGTTCTCGTACGCGACCACCGAAAAAGTAGTTGACCTCGGCCCACTGGAAATCAGCCGGAAAAAGAACAATACGGTATCATGGCCCCCCATTGCCGGCGTGGTCCTGCTCGTGGGGGGCGCTGCGGTGTTGTTCTGGGGCAAAAGGACATAATCTTATCTCCTTAAACTCATTTTAACAATGAACAAATTAGTAGTTTCTACTCTATTTGGGGTAGGCGCATTTGCGCTTTTCCAAACCTATTTGGCCGTGGCCGAAGATGCCTCCGAAATCCAAAAGTATCGAGTCATCTTGAAGGAAAAAGATTTTGAGATCCGGTTCTATCCCGAAGTGACCATGGCCACCATTACTTCGTCGGCAAGTTCTTACCGGGAATTGGGC
>JAYUVL010000176.1:0-11087 GCA_043754075.1 Cytophagales bacterium
TTGATGGTGGCGGTCACGCCGCTGGCCAGGGACAGGTTGACCCCGGCCTGGACAACGAGGTTGTTGGCCACAAAGCTGGGGGGCTGGCTGGGCGAAATGCCAATGATCGAGGCATTGTCAGTGGCAGTGGGGACACTCGGGCTCCACGCTGTGCCATTCCAAACAATGAAAAGGGAAGGGAAGATGGTGGCCAAGTTGCTGGCCGGGCGGCCCACCAGGATGCGCGCCCCGGTGCCAAAAGTGGCAAAGGTGGCATTAATTCCGCTGGCCACGGTGCCGAGCACGCTATTGGCCGAGGTGATGGGCCCAGTGGTGCTACCGGTGCCAACGCCATAGGTCATGGCGCCAGCATCAATGATGGCGACGTTGTTCCAAAGTGAGCTGGCTACTACATAATTGCCGTTGGCCAGGGCGGTGATGCCGCTGTTGCCCACCTGGTCACTGAGGATGCTGCCCACTAGGGAGTTGGCGACACTCACCACCACGTTCACCGTGGTTCCGTCACCATTGCCCCAAGTCGCTGCGCCCACATCGGCCGTTCCGCCGTTATCCCACAAGGGGCTGCGTACCACATAGTTATTGTTGGTCAATGCAGTGATGCCACCGCTGCCCACCTGATTATTGGCAGTGCCGCCCACCAGCGAGTTGAGGTTACTGACCGCGCCCACCGTGCCCGTGGCGCCATTGCCCCAAGTAGCCGCGCCCACATCAGCGGTCCCGCCATTGTTCCAGAGGGGGCTGGCCACCACATAGTTATTGTTGGCCAGGGCGGCAATGCCGCCGCTGCTCACCTGATCAAGGGTGATGGTGCCCACCAACGAGTTGGCTATAGCGACCGCACCCACCGTGCGAGGACCGAGAGTGGCCCCGTTGCCCCAAGTGGCCGCGCCCACATCGGCGGTCCCGCCATTGTTCCAGAGAGGGCTGGCCACTACATAGTTGCCGTTGGCCAAGGCGGTGATGCCGCCGCCGCCCACGTTATCAATGGCGATGGTGCCCACCAGCGAGTTGGCGGCACCGACCGCGCCCACCGTGCCCCCGGCGCCGTTGCCCCAGGTCACCGCGCCCACATCGGCGGTCCCACCATTGTCCCACAAGGGGCTGCGCACCACATAGTTATCGTTGGTCAATGCTACGCTGCCACCGCTGCCCACTTGGTTGTTGGCAGTGCTGCCCACCAGCGAGTTGGCGGCACTGACCGCGCCCACCGTGCCCCCGGCGCCATTGCCCCAAGTAGCCGCGCCCGCGTCAGCGGTCCCGCCATTGTTCCAGTTGGGACTGCTCACCACATAATTGCCGTTGGGCAGGGCGGTAATGCCCCCGATGCTTACGTTATCGTTGGCAGCACTACCTATCAATGAGTTGGTGGAAGAGATCGTGCCGACTATGCCAGTGGCACCGTTGCCCCAAGTGGCCGCGCCCACGTTGGCGTTGCCACCACCACCACCAATGCTCCATACTGAACTGCTTACCACATAATTGCCGTTGGTCAAGGCGATGACGCCGCCATTGCCAATCCTTTCACCGACTGCGGCGCCTATCAGGGAGTTGGTGAGAACCACTGTGCCTACTGTACGAGGGCCAGCAGTACTGCCATTTCCCCACGTCACTGCGCCCGCATTATTTTGATTGCTGGCGTTGGCACATTCGGAGCTGACCACCACATAATTGCCGTTGGTCAGGGCGACGATGCCATTAAGGCCCACTAAATCGCCCCCTTTGCTACCCATTATCGAGTTGCTGATCGTAACAGCCCCCACAGTGGCCGCCGTACTCACGTCCCCATTGCACCAAGTCGCTGCACCCGCTGTGTTGAGGCCTCCATTGGCACATTCTGAACTAGCCACGACATAGTTGCCGTTGTTTAGGGCAGTGACGCCATTGAGGCCCACTAAATCGTTGCTTGAACCACCCACTAGCGAGTTGGTGATACTGACCATACCGTTCAGCCCTGTAGTACCGTTCACTCGGGTCACTGCGCCCCGGCTAGCGTTCCAGAGGGTGCTGCGCACGACAAAATTGCTGCTGCCGGTCAGGACAGTGACGGGGAAATTGCCCACCTGATCGCTGGCCGTGCTGCCGGTCAGGGTGCTGATCAGGGCCAGGGTGATGCCGTTGTAGAGGTGGACGGCCCCCACGTTGAGGATAGCCCCTGCGTCGTAGCCCGGGTCGGTGACGACGAAGTTGCCGTTGGGCAGGGTGGTGGTGGTGGTGCCGAACAGGCCGCTGCCGGTCGGCCCGGCAATGTCCTGGGCCCCGGCGGGCAGGGTGGCGGTGAGGCAGGCCAACACTAGGGCGGGCCACCTCAGGAAGGTGCTTATTAAATTTTTCATAGGGCAGGCAAAATTATTTTTGGTAAAGTTAGCCCTTTGCCCGGTTCAACCCTTGCATTGGCACACTTGAGCCCTGGCTGCCCTGTAAGGTCTGGCGGCAAAGACCAATTATTGGCCCCCTTATTTTCCCGCGTTTGTTTCCACTTTGCCCAATGCGGGCATTTCGGGGGAAAATTAGGGGAAAAGGCGCGCGCCTGTTCATTGTGATCTGATCTGCGACAAAAAGGGGCACGGGTAATAAAAGGGGCAAAATGGGATTTTATGGAAAGCTAAAAGTATCAAAGGCCTCGAGGGTTTGATGCTTTTGGTTTGGTACTTTTGGTTAACAACCGCTGGCAGGGCGGAAAGCCGCTGCCGGGGTTGGCCCCTTGTGGGGCTTGGGGATGATAACCGCTGGCAGGGCGGAAAGCCGCTGCCAGGGTTGGCCCCTGGTTGGGCTTGGGAATGATAACCGCTGGCAGGGCGGAAAGCCGCTGGCAGGGGGGGATGGCCAAAACTTTAGGGTTCGGAAAACAATATTTTGGCCTGTTTGCGGGCAAGTTTGCAACTGGGGGCTTGTCCCACCGATAACCCTGGAGGGGTGGAATGTTTATAAGCGTATTGAGGGAAAATCAACCTCGGAGGGGTGGCATGAGATAATGCCACCCCTCGTACATTGGCCCCCTCAAGTTGGATTTGGGACAAACCGGGGCTAACTTGTAAAAATAAAGGGGGGAGGCACCCCGGACACCCCTTTCGGGGCTGGGGACGTGGGGCTATTGCGGCTGGGGGTTCCCACCCCCGGCTACCCATATTTCACCCCGATGGGGTTGTCGGGCAATGGCCAGGACAACCAGGCCCCACCACCGCCAGATCACTTTTTCGGGCCGATTGTCCTACCCGCCAAAACAAGGTTTTCTGACCACTAGCGGGGAACGTAATTTTAAACAACCTCTAAGGCAATCGTCAATAAAAGTCCGACGCTACTATTTCTTGGCCAGCAAAATGACCGCTCGCTCAAACTGTGATCGCGCATTTGACATTTGGGCAAAACTGGCCGCCTTTTCCTTGCTGTAAGAAGCTTTCTTGTAAAACTCGGCCACTTCAATCCGCAGTTTGTCGCCAATCAGTTCGCAGTGCGTCACAAAACCAGCCGTTCGGACTCCATTTTCCTCCACAAAAGCCTCATGGGTGAGGGAAGCCAAATTTTTGGCCTCGTAGCCAGCGGGGATGCTAATCTCGATGGCATAAGTCTTTTCACGGCCAAACTCGTGCTCCAGGTCGGTGGCCCGGTTGGGCTGGGCGGGGGACAGAGGCTGCAATTGCTCCATCAAAGCCCCTACCTTGACCAAGATCTGTTCCCCAGCTATTTCGGTCAGCGCACCCGATTTGAGTCCAGCCATGAGTTCCAAACTTTCCTCACCCGTGGCTTCGTGCGAGTCGCGCACGGCCAGCGATACCAGTTGGGCCCCTTCGTCACCCTGCTGGGCCACTTCGCGCAAGAGTCGATCTTTGGCTTCCTTGCCCGCAAAATTGTTGATAAAGCGGAGCGGAACTGCCAAATAACCGGTAAACTGCCTGACCGACCATACATTGGCGCGTTCAAACCCATCGCGGAAATTGACCGTCAGTAAAGTCCGGTCGGTGTTGCCTGCGTAATCGGCCTCGGGAATATCGCGTACATCAAAAGAGAAGTTGGACTCCGAGCCCGCTTGGAACAGGCTGATAAATAGGCCAGCATTGTTGATGTAATGATAAGGGACCAAACCCAAGCCATATTCCACATGGTTGGGGGCCAAATATTTGTTCAGTTTGGGAAAGTGGAACAGGTAGCTTTCCAGGGCGTACCAAGTTTCAAATTCTTTGTCAAACCGGACATTGGTGCGGTCGGTGGTCAGCACCAGTTCGTGCTCAATGTCCGAAAACATGAACATGATGGCATAGAGGCGGACAATCTCAGTTTTACCGGCATACTTGGCCGCCAGTACTTCGGCCACACCGTTGTGGTGGGCGAAGGCATCGTCATCTTGGCGGATGTTGTTTTTGATGTAGGCATCAATGGCCCTGATCTTGGATTCTTCGTTGTTGGCCACACCCTTGAAAACTTGCTGCAGCAGTTTGCCGATGCCCTCCATTTGCCCTTCCTGCAAATCTTCATAGAGATAAATGTTGCTCACCACTTCTTCGGCGGCTTGGCTCCAAGTGTGCAGGCGGGTTGAACTTTCCATCCGGTCATAGGCCAGCTTATAGTCGACCCGCATCAGGTTGGGTGCGTAGTAGGAAAAGTTTTCAATTTGGAGGGCGGGTACTTGCGCTGCCCGAACCAGCAAAGAATTCTTGCCAGGATAACGGTTTTCCAACAGTTGCATTTCCGGAAAACCGTTGTAGCTCCGGGACTCAAAAATGAGGTTGGATGGCGTGATGATCTCAAACTCCACTTGTTTGACGGCATTGTTTGACTGGAAGGTCTCCCGGCCAAAAAACTTTGGGCTGCGCTCCAAGGTGTACAAGTACTCAATTTCGCCTCCCCGTTCCGCCCCCACAATGGCAAAAATTTTGAAGGCCCCAACATTCATTGGATTTTCCAAATCCTTAAAATCATTGCTGGAAAGCTCAATGGATTTACCATTTGCGCTGATAAACCGGGCCTTGATGGTCACTATATTTTGCACATCCTGCAACGGGATGTAAACTTTGCTGTACTGTTGCACCGCTTCATCGGAATTGACCCGGATGATCTTGTGAACCGTTTCGTAAACCTTGAGGTTGTCGGCTTCGTCGTAGAGGTATTCAATCACCCTTTTGTCCTTCATGATCAGGGAGTTGTGGTACCGCTCTTGTCCACTGGCAGTGCGGGGAATACGGGCTGGCTGCCAGTTGTACCGCTCGTGCTCAAAAAGATAAGTGAGCAATGGATCCTCGCCAAGGGCAGGCTTGCGGCCGCCGGCCGTTGAGGGTGCCGCCGCAAAAGGACATAAAGGGACGAGAAAACCAGAAACGATAGTAAGTAACAATAAGCTGGCGATATGGCGTATCGGAGTCATTAATTTTTAAGTTTGGGATAAATTCTTCTTAATAAAAGGGACTGGCGATACGATGATGACAGGTTCTCGATCATTAAATTCCAAGTAGTTTGTTGTTCTTTGCCCATACGCAGGGTTTTTAGATACAGTTGCCGGCGCATGATGATTTGACCAGGTTGTTGTTCATATTCGATACTAAAACCAAATTTTTCGTAAGCCATTTTGAGATCCGGTGGTACCGAAATCACTTCCCAACCTTTGGGCACACGGAGCACAGTGACCGATCTATCCACAAACTGATAGGGAAATACTACCTCACTCTGACGATCAGCGGCAAAGAGATGGTAGTTGTACCGGCGGTTAAGTTGTAAATTTACGTATAATTCCCTGCCAATAGATTTAGAGTAGTCTAATATTGCTGAATTTATTTCAAAAGAACCGTTTTTGAGGTCATTGGATTGAACGCTTCCCGATAGATCACGGCGGTTGAACAAGTGCGAAAGTAGCTTTGCACTGTCTTGGGCCGTGACTAGGGCGGGCCATTCCCCGAGGGCATAACCACCCAAGTGCAGCAGTGTTTGCAGGCGGGCAGTGTCGCCCGCCAGTTGGATTTCGGTGCTATCAGCAAAAATATTGACTTGGGCATCTACCACTGGCACGTGTTCAAGTTCAAATTGCTTGCCATTAAGGCTGATCAGGGCTTCTTTGCCCTGGATCATGGCACTGGGCATGCCCAAGCTCAGCCGAGGGTCGGTGGCATCCAGGAAGATGGTTCTCCGGTCAAGCTTAAGGGCGGCGATCATGTGGTTGTCGGCAATGGGAGTGGGGACTTGGGCATACCGATAGGGCAGTTTGCGCGTGCCCACCCAAGCCGGAAAAGCTTGGAGGCCAGATTGGTTGAGCATCGCAACCAATAGGAGGCTCATGTCTTTGCAGTCGCCATAGCGACGATAAAAGGTGGTATCGGGCGAACGCGGGATCAAGCCACCGTAACCATCTTCAAAAGCAATGTATTGCACATAGGTTTGCACCCATTTAAAAATTCTTTCGGCTTTTTCTTGGCTGGTCATGGCAGTGGCAGTCAAGCTGTCGGTCAATCGCCGCAGGGGAGAAGTTGGGGGGGGAAGTGTCCGGGGAAGCAACGCCGCGTACCATTGGTGCAGGGCCGCCACGTTGGGCAAGCTTGGTGGGTTGGCCAGTTCACTGCTCACGCTGGTGATGTAGGGGATCAGGTGGGCAGCCCGGTAGCCCAGGGCGAGTGACTGGGGTTCATTCTGGTGGGCGGGCACTTCCCTAGCCAACCATTGGTACACTCTTACCCCTTTTTCTTGGTGCGTGCTGGCTTCCAATTTTTGGCCCAATTTATCCAAATGGAATTGCCCAAACGCCAAATGGATGGCCGTATCGGCAATGATCTTGAATACCGAGCTTTCAACGGGAAGCTCGGCCCCAAAATAGTACAAACCCAGGAACCTGGGTTCGGTCAGTGCTTCTTCATACTTGAGCACAGTTCTGGAACCACTTTCGACCACTGGAAAAAGGAACGACTTTTCTTGATAATCGTCATAAAATACTTCTTGGGTGACCAAGTTTTTGGTCACTATCTTTTTGACGGGCAAGGTGTCGTAGCCGCCTTTGTGCGGGACTAGGGTATGGGCTTGAAGATTGGTCAGTGGGTTGAATTTGGAAAAAACGACCGAGGCGTTGCTGTGAACATCCGAAAAAGGGCGTAAATGGAGTACGCAGGATTCATTGTGGGCGCTGGCCAGCACTGCCCCATCCACCAATTGCAGGCGGATGACCCGCTGCTTGCTCAAGTAGACTGCTTTATGGTTGGGGTGCCGCTCGCGCAACTGCGACAACTCCAACAGTTCGGTTTGAGCCTGCAACCGCAACCCACATACACACAAGATTAACGCAAAGATCAGTTTGAGCATTGATGATTGTCAAAGTTGGGGAGCTTCCCCCAGCAAGGGGATTGCATTTCCAAGGCACAGCACTACACCGCTTCTACCGACTCGTCCAAGATTACGTTCAAGCTCTTGGTTGGGCCAAAACGCTTGATCGATTCTTCGTTGTAAGCTTTGGCGGCTTCCTCAGAAGTGGGGAACACGCCCAAGTACACTCGCTTGCCTTCGTCGTACAAGACTGCCCGGAACTTGGTGCCATCGCGGGATACCCCCCGGTAGCCGGCAGTGCCGCTTTGTTGCCGCCGGAGTTCGGACATGGTTGCCCAGTCCAAGTTTTCCAACCGGCAATCCAACTTGTTGGCATTGATCATGCGCACAAACAATTTCCTTTCGGTTTCGGCTGGTTTCACAATGAACTGATCGGCCAATAATTTGTGCATGTAAAGGGTCTGGATCTTACCAAGCCGGGTAAACTGTAGCACTGCGTAACCTGCCGAGTGAAGACGCCAGCCATCGGCCAAATTCTTCTTTTTCAAAAAGCTAAATCCACGACGGCACAGTTTGATCTTCTTGTCGCAATTGATCAAATTAATATACATAGTGAGTAACCAAGGAAATAGACATTGCTATGACAAACAAACTGGGGAGTAGCACTCCTCAAGGGAATTAAGGCGCAATATAAAAAAAAATTAAGAATAAAATGCTTTTGCGCAAATAAAACCACGTCTGTAAGTTTTTGCCAAAACAATGACTTTTTTAGGCCCTAAGTTTATACTCATGGGCTAGGTGCTTGATTCTTTGGTTGAAATCTACGGTGGCCAGATCTACATGGGAGTAGATGATGGCATGTAAGTATTGGGAGATTATATCGTGATGGGGCATCTTTTTTCCAGTATTTATGTCCACATATTTCAAGGTGCTCCAAAGGATGGTTTTGATTTGCCGGTCGGTCTCGTCGCTCATTACATATTCAACTAGGCAGGTATCTTGATCAAAGTGGATGACCCGGGAAACGATAGTGACCCATTCGCCGACCAACGCTGAACGTATGTAAGCTATCTGGTGCTGATAAACGACCCAAACCGCTTGATAATCGCTAAAAACATCCAATGGGCGCAATCCATACAGCTTGGGGACTTGATCTTCGCGGGCGTTGAAAAAATAATCAAAGTACTTGGCATTGTTCAAATGCTTTAGCGGGTCGCAATCTTGGAACCGGATGATAGATTGGGACTTGGTTTGTTTAGGGTACTCTTTGTTAGGATCAAAAAGAAACATGGTGAAAAAAGGGTTAACAAGGTAAATACGTATGGCTGGCAGCCCTTAAAAGCGCAAGCTGAATTTACTGGCCAAGGCGTGCAAATCGGCAACGACCGGTTCCACCACTGGGATGCCCTTTATTCGGCGCTGGGCAGCCATTTCGCGTTCTGGGTCGCCAGGGATCAGCACTTGATCGTGGCCGGGGGCGGGCTTGGCTTGGCGAAACCGCCCGATCCAGTTGTCCATATGGTATTTGAATTCTTCGGCGGGGCGGAAGGCATCTATGCGCATGGCCCCGAAGAAATGGCCCAATCCTGCCCCCACCGGATCGGTCGGCAATGGCAGAAAGCTGACGAAGGGCGGTGCCCACGGCCCGTAACCCGCGCCCGAGAGCACGGCCGAGAGGATATCGACCACCGAGCCCAAGCAGTAGCCTTTGTGGCTGCCGTGTTCGCGATCGCTGCCCAGTGGGAGCAATGCCCCGCCACCCTTGAGGGCATTGGCATCGGGGGTGGGGGCGCCGGTCTGGTCTTGTACCCAGCCCAAGGGGGCATCGGCATTTTTGCGCTGTAAAATCTCCAGTTTGCCATTGGCGGCGGTGGTAGTGGCAAAATCGGCCACGAAGGGCGGTTGTTCCTGGGCCGGGATGGCCACTGCAATGGGGTTGGTTCCCAGCATCCGCTCCACGGAGAAAGTAGGGGCTACCAGTGGGCTGGCATTGGTCATGGCGATCCCGATCATGTCGTGCTCCAGGGCCAGCATGGCATGATGGCCCGCAATGCCAAAGTGGTTTGAGTTGCGCACCGCCACCCAGCCGGTGCCCACCTGTTTGGCCTTGGCAATGGCCAGTTGCATGGCTTGGGGGGCCACCACCAAGCCCAGGCCGGCATCCCCATCAACGGTGGCGGTGGACGGTGTTTCGTGGACCGTGCGCACCTTTGGCTTGGGGTTGACCCGCCCCACTTCCCACAGGCGCACATAACCCGACAATCGGGCCACGCCATGAGAGTCGACCCCGCGCAGATCAGCGGCCACCAACGCCTCCGCCGCCATGACGGCTTCGGGGGCGGGGCAACCTAGGTGCAAGAAAACTTCCGTGGCAAAATTCTTGAGTTGATGATAGGTGTAAATCGTTTCCACAAAAAGGGGTTAAATGGACAATGATCAATCGTTTAAAGGCTTGGGTCAGCGTCGGTTACAGCCGGCCCAATTGTCCTTGTCGGTGTAATAAATGACAAAATCGGCGATTGACCGGTCTTGCACAAACGCCACGGTGAAATTGGCAAAACCCCGCTTGTCGGTCAGGTACCAATAGCCTGGTTTATCGGCAAACAGTTGATTGGTTTCCTTGAACACCACCACATCGGCCCGGTAGTCGGCTTCGGTTTCAATATAAACCCGAAAATTGGCCAAGTAAGGCGTTTTCTCGACATAGATCACCCCAAACACATCGCAGGGGTGGACGTTTCGCCCTTTGCTCGGACTTTTGGCCCCGATCAATGCCCCCAATAAAACCAACCAAAGGTATTTTTTCATCTCGCAAACAGGTGGTAAAGTGATTTTTGCAACGATCGCTCCGGTATAACGACCAAGATTTGACATCCCGGTTAAGCCACCGGAAAACCCTTGGCCACCTCGGTGAACTCCCTGGATTTGAGTGAGGCCCCGCCCACCAGTCCACCGTCCACGTCGGGGCAGGCAAAGAGGGAGGCCGCATTTTTGGCATTGACGCTGCCCCCATAAAGGATCGATATCCCATCGGCCACCGATTGGCCATATTGGTTGGCCAAATGCTGGCGCAGGGCGGCGTGCATTTCTTGCGCTTGATCGGCACTGGCGGTCAGGCCCGTGCCAATGGCCCAGATCGGTTCATAGGCGATCACCAATTGCGACAGTTGCTCGGCTGACAAGTGGAACAGGCTCTCGGTAATCTGCTGGCACACAAACCCAATAAAGTTCCCGTTTTGCCGCAATTGGAGCGACTCGCCACAGCAAAAGATCGGGGTCAGGCCGTTGGCCAAACAGATGTCCACTTTTTCTGCCAGCAGGGCACTGCCCTCTTGAAAATATTCGCGCCGTTCGCTATGGCCCAAAATCACGTAGTCAACCCCAAACGAGCACAGCATAGGGGCCGATACCTCGCCCGTGTAAGCCCCCGAAGCCTTGTTGGCGCAATTTTGGGCGGCCAAAAACACGTTTTTCTGCGACTGGAACAGCCGACCAACAAAGCCCAAAAAGGGAAAGGGAGGGCAAAGGACCACGGTCACTTGGCTGCTGACCTCATCAGCCACCATGTTGACCACCTCTGACACCAAGGCCGTGCCCTCTTCTTTGGTCAGGTTCATTTTCCAGTTACCGGCAACAATTTTTTTTCTCATGTTTAAAGTTTGTTTTTGATTGCTTTGTGGCAGTGCATTTGGGCCAAGAATAAACGAATAATAGAATCAATATGATATAATAAGCAATTGCAGGGCGGGCCAATGATCGCCCACTAAAATTGGGTTGGGGCTTCCTAAAATAGCGCCGGATCGAGGTAGTGATGACCTAAACCTGCTCAAAATTACCCATTTAATTGTGAATTG
>JAYUVL010000177.1:0-2055 GCA_043754075.1 Cytophagales bacterium
CTTGAGTTGTTCTACTTCCCGTTTCATCCGGACGCGGAGTTCCTTGTCCTTTTTGGGGCGGGAGAACAGCTTGGTTTCGATCACGACCCCGCGCAAAGAGGGAGGTGCCTTCATGGAGGCGTCTTTCACATCACCGGCCTTGTCACCAAAGATGGCCCGCAGCAGTTTCTCTTCAGGGGTAGGATCTGTTTCGCCCTTGGGGGTAATTTTACCAATTAATATGTCGCCTTCCTTCACGTCGGCCCCCACTCGGATGATCCCGTTTTCGTCAAGGTTGCGGACGGCATCCTCGCTGACGTTGGGTATTTCCGAAGTTAGTTCTTCTTCGCCCCGCTTGGTATCGCGCACCTCGAGTTCAAATTCTTCAATGTGGATGGAGGTGAAAATATCATCCCGCACCACTTTCTCCGAGATAACGATCGCATCTTCAAAGTTGTAGCCTTGCCACGGCATGAAAGCAACTTTCATGTTTCGGCCCAGGGCTAGTTCTCCGCCCTGAGTGGCATAGCCTTCGCAAAGCACATCGCCAAGTTCTACCCGTTGGCCCCGGCCCACCATTGGCTTGAGGTTGATGCAGGTATCTTGGTTGGTGCGGCGGAACTTGGTCAGTTTGTAGGTGCTGTATTCACCATTGAAACTGATTAGTTTTTGATCATCGGTCAAGTCATACTTGATCGTGATCTCATTGGCATCGACGTAATGGACTTCTCCCTCACCTTCGGCCAAAAGCAGGGCCCGGGAATCGATGGCCAAGCGGCCTTCCAATCCTGTGCCGACAATGGGAGCCTGGGGGCGCAACAGTGGCACCGCTTGGCGCTGCATGTTGGAGCCCATGAGCGCCCGGTTGGCATCATCATGCTCCAAAAAGGGAATCAATGAAGCAGCCACCGAAACGATCTGGTTCGGAGCCACGTCCATGAACGACACTTCGGCCGGAGTAACTAGCGGGAAGTCCCCCTCAAAACGGGCCTTTACCTTGTCCACCAGGAAATTGCCCTCGGTATTGATCTTGGCACTGGCTTGGGCGATGTTGAAAGTGTCCTCTTCTTCGGCAGTCAAATAGACAATCTCGTTATTGTTCAAATTCACTTTGGCGTCGGCCACTTTGCGGTAGGGGGTCTCGATAAAGCCCATGCCGTTTACTTTGGCATGAACGCAAAGGGAGGAGATCAGACCAATGTTGGGACCTTCTGGGGTCTCAATGGTGCACAAGCGACCATAGTGGGTGTAATGGACGTCGCGAACCTCAAAACCAGCCCGCTCGCGGCTCAAGCCACCCGGCCCAAGCGCAGACATGCGGCGCTTGTGGGTCACCTCGGCCAATGGGTTGGTTTGATCCATGAACTGCGACAACTGATTGGTGCCAAAAAATGAGTTGATCACCGAGGACAGCGTCCGGGCATTGATCAAATCAACCGGCTTAAAGTCTTCATTGTCGCGCACGTTCATGCGTTCTTTGATGGTACGGGCCATCCGGGCCAAGCCTACGCCAAACTGGCTGTAGAGCTGCTCGCCCACGGTGCGCACCCGGCGGTTGCTTAAGTGGTCAATATCGTCTACCACCGCCCGTGAATTGATGAGCGTAATCAAGAACTTGATGATCTCGATGATGTCACCCTTGGTCAATACCCGGGTTTCCATCGAAGTAGTGGTTCCCAGTTTGCGGTTGATCCGATAGCGGCCCACATCACCCAGATCATAGCGTTTGTCGCTAAAAAAGAGACTTTGGATGATCTCACGGGCAGTTTGCTCATCGGGGGCCTCGGTGTTGCGCAATTGGCGGTAGATCTGTTCCACTGCCTCTTTTTCCGAGTTGGAATTGTCCTTCTGGAGGGTATTGTAAACAATGGCGTAATCTAAAATATTGATGTCTTCCCGGTGCATGATCACCGATTTGGAACCAGAGGACAGGATGGTAGAGATGTCACCTTCTTCCAATACGTGATCGCGCTCAAGCAATACTTCATTGCGATCGATGGAAACCACCTCGCCCGTATCCTCGTCAACAAAATCTTCGGTCCAAGTGCGCAGCACCCGGGCGGCCAGTTTGCGGCC
>JAYUVL010000178.1:0-4502 GCA_043754075.1 Cytophagales bacterium
ACCTGCCCCAAGTGCGGCCATGACCGGGCCTTCGGCGACCAGTGCGAAAAATGCGGCAGCACGTTGAGCCCCACCGATCTGATCAACCCTCGATCGACCCTGACCGACACCGCCCCAGTGCTGAAACGCACCAAGCACTGGTATTTGCCCTTGGATCAATACGAAGACTGGCTGCGCGAGTGGATAGTGAACGAAAAACAAGGGGACTGGAAAACCAATGTTTATGGCCAGTGCAAATCTTGGATCGAGGGTGGGCTGCAGGCCCGGGCAATGACCCGCGACCTAGATTGGGGCATTCCCGTGCCGTTGCCGCCCGAAGAAGCCGCCGGCAAAGTGCTCTATGTCTGGCTCGATGCGCCCATTGGCTACATTTCGGCCACCCGCGAATGGGCCCGCCAACAGGGCAAAAACTGGGAAGATTACTGGAAAAGTCCCGACACCCGCCTGATCCATTTTGTGGGCAAGGACAACATTGTGTTCCATTGCATCATTTTCCCGATTGTGCTCAAGGCCCACGGCGAATTTGTGCTCCCCGATAACGTGCCGGCCAACGAGTTTTTGAACTTGGAGGGTGATAAAATTTCTACCTCGCGCAACTGGGCCGTTTGGCTCCACGAGTACATGGACGAATTCCCGGGCCGTAACGATGAACTGCGCTATGTGCTGGGCAGCATTGCCCCCGAAACCGGCGACAGTGAATTTACCTGGAAAGACTACCAAACCCGGGTCAATAGCGAGTTGGTGGCCATTTTGGGCAATTTGGTGAACCGGGTGGCGGTGCTGATC
The DNA here is from genome assembly GCA_043754075.1 of Cytophagales bacterium. Taxonomy (GTDB): domain Bacteria; phylum Bacteroidota; class Bacteroidia; order Cytophagales; family Thermoflexibacteraceae; genus JALONO01. The sequence continues at coordinate 787 of JAYUVL010000178.1, forward strand.
CATAAGTTTTATGAAGGCAAAGTGCCCAGCACGGCCGCCCAATTGGCGTTTACTCACCCCGGCCTGCGCGTGGCGGTGGACAAAACCTACGATGCCATCGACCAGCACCTGGGCAATTTCAAGTTCAAGGCTGGCTTGTTTGAAGTGATCGATCTGGCCCGCACCGGCAACAAATATTTGACCGAGACTGAGCCGTGGAAAACCATCAAGACCGAGCCGGAGAAAGCCGCCGAAGCCTTGAGCAATGCCCTGCTGTTGGCGGCGCATTTGGGGGTGTGCCTCCAGCCGTTTTTGCCCGAGACCGCCATCAAGATCTTCCAAATGTTGAACTTGCCCCAAACCCGTTACCATTGGAGCGAACCGCTCACCATTGCGGGCGGGCACCTGATCAACCAACCCTTTTTGTTGTTCCAAAAAGTGGAAGACATCGATATACAGAAGCAGATCGATAAACTGCACCAAACCAAACTGGCCCAAACCCCGGCCGCCCCCCTCAAGGCCGAAATTGTTTACGATGACTTCGCAAAGCTGGACATCCGGGTGGCGGAGGTATTGGCTTGCGAGAAAGTGCCCAAAGCCAATAAATTGTTAAAATTCACCTTGGACACCGGGCTGGACCAACGCACGGTGGTGAGTGGCATTGCCGAATATTTCAACCCCGCCGATTTGGTGGGGCAGCGGGTGCTGGTGGTGGTCAACTTAGCGCCCCGCGAGCTGCGGGGCATTGTGTCGCAGGGCATGATCTTGACCGCCCAAGACCGGGACGGCAAGCTCGTGCTGGTGCAACCTGCCCACCCAGTGGCCAATGGCAGCGGGGTGAGCTAGCTATTGCGGTCAGTGGCCGAGTCGGTGTTGGTGGTAGAAAATTGTACGTTGCCATGAACAGGATCGTCGCCGCGATCCTCCCGATATTCGGCCGACTGTAAAATCGCTTGGATTTCATGGACAATCGCATCGAGCTGTTTGGTGGTCTGATCCAAGGCGGCCACCAGTTCAAACTCGTGTTGCTGGAGCGGGGTCATCATTAGCAGGCGGGTGAGGCCCAGAATGGAAGCAACCGGGGAGCGCAGTTTGTGGGCATTGACAAACCCATATTCCACCAGTTTCTCGTTTTGGTTCAACAGGGCCGCAGTTCGGCTTTGCACCTTTTCGTCCAGTTTGTCGGCATAGCGATGAAGCTCCTCATTTTTTAGGGATATTTCGGCCAAGGCTTGGGCCAAGGCTTGGTTGGATAGCTCCACTTGCTCGTTCACGGCCCTTAGCTGAGTGGTGTAAGCATTGATCTGTTGTTTTTGGGCCACCAGAACCGCATTTTTGCGGGCCAAGACCCGGTTGGTCTGGAGTTTCCGCTGGTTGTGGGCCACCAGCAACAAGGAAAAGAGCAGCAAGAAGATGATCCCCGCCGTAAAAAGCTGACGGTTCAGGTTTTGGCGGGCCAAGCTTTCCCGCTCCCGAAGCTGAAGTTTTTCCATTTCGCGCTGCCGGCGTTCCACCTGAAAGCCCGCATTGACCTTGGCCACCTCTTCGGCATTGCGCAGGCGTTGCAGGCTGTCGCGCAGGTCGATGGCGCTTTTTTGGCGGACAAAGGCTTTGCTCGTTTCCCCAATCGCAAAGTAGGCATCGGCCAAGGCTAGGTTAGCCTTGGCCAGGTTGTCCAACTCCCGCACCGATTTAAGCTTTTGACTGGCCTCGAGCGCCCGCAGGGCGTAGGTAAGGCCCGGTTCCGGCTGCTCACGCGCCAAGTACAACCGACTCAAACTGATCAATACATTGGAAATCAAATAGCGATCATTTGTTTGCTGCGAAAAGTTCAATGCCTCAAAATAATGGGTGAGTGCCCCCTGAAACTGTCGTTGCCCAACGGCCAGATCGCCCAAACTGGACAAGATGTGGGCCAGCACCGCGCTGTCATTGACCTGCCGGGCCAAGGCCAAGCTCTGGCGGTAATTTTCTGTGGCCTCGTCCATGTTCCCGATCGACTGGTTCAGGTGGCCGAGCGCATTGAGGGTGTTGGCCATCTCGAGTGGATTGTCAATGGCCCGGAACGCGGCCAAGGCTTCGATGTAATATCCTTGGGCTTCGGTTATATTGCCAGCGTGCTGATTAATAGTTCCGATCTGATAAAAGGACTTTCCAAGCTGGAGGGTATCGGCGAGCTGGGAACTCAAATTGGCACTTTGAAAATAAAATTGCAAGGCGGTGGATTCATCGCCCATATTGAGGCGGATCTGGCCAATCAAACCGACTGCGCGCAACAGCCAACGTTTTTCCTGCTGTTCAGTGGCGAGATCAAGTGCTCTTTGGGCAAAATACAGGGCACTGTCGTACAGAATGGGTTCATATTGAATGGCACTTTGCAGAAATAAATGAAAATTCAAACTATCTCTAGCTGCGGAAGGGGATAAGTCACGCTGGGGTTGACCATAGGCATGGGTACGCCAAGTCAGCACAACTACAACAAGCAATGTTGTACTTCTGAAAGTCATAAGTGTAAAGTAGGGGCAATGCATCAACGCATTTATGGCGCAAATATTACACGTGCACCAGCAAAAACAAAGTTAATCTCCCAGATTTTTGTGGAAAACGTTTAATTTTTACCCCTTAAAATACCATTTCGGGTCTCTTACTTGGCAAGTGGGGCTTTATCTAACCAGTTGCCAGCGGGATCATAGTTGCACACCCACACTTCGGCCATTCCTCCCTTGTGGGCATACTGTACCATGCCACAGCCCACTTTGAGCGATTTGGCCCAGATCATCTGGGTGTAGTGCCCGCACTCCCCACCGTCACAGCAGGCATCAAAAACCTTTCCGGCCCGAAAAAACTGCTTTTCATCGCCCCACTGCTTGATCACCGCTTGCGTGGTATAGCTGGCGGGCCGGGAACCAGACCACCAGCGGTAGGCCAAGTTCTCGCCATAGTTCCTGGGGTTCAGCTTTTGCGAGCGGTGCTCAAGCTGGCCCTTGCGCTTGGCCAACCGGTTGGCCCATTCTTGGGCATAGGCGGCCACCCCATCGTCCCACACGAGGGCGGGAGCGCCCACCGCGGCCCGGTAGCGGTTGTGCTCGACGAGCAGGGCCTGCGCATACTCGGGCAGCCTGGGCGTGTTGTGCGCTACGGGCAAGCGGCAAGAAGCGGAAATCAGGGCGGCCATGACGGCCAACAGTGGCAGATATTTAGATGAAACCAGCATAAAGAGGCGATAAAAGGTTTGGTGAAAAGGAACCTTGGCCAGTGGCGACCACCACTGGTTGGTTCACTTACTAAACTTAGTGAAAATCGGCTTATTCCAATGGCTTTGGGTGAAATTAATTGCCCCTTACCATGACCCATACCGAGCGGACGGCTTTTTTGCCAATGCAATGGCAGGGTGGGCCCGCAACCGGGAAAATGGCCCTTTTAGCGCACCACCAGCCGAAAAGCGTAGAAAGTGGTGCTGTTCTCATTTTCCCGGACGGCATTGTCGGTTTGGAAATACAGGAGGCCACCCGGCGACCAATGGGCCAACTTGCCGATATAAGCGGGAACCTGAAAATCGCTGGCCACTTTTTTGCCTTTTACATACAGGCCCAGATAGGATAGGCTCTTGGCGGCAAAAGCTTTTTGATTCACTTCACGGGATAAGACGGCATTGTAGTCTTCCTCGGGCATGCCACTGTAATACCCGACCAAACAAGAATCGCCCTTGACCCGGAAAGTGTTGTGCGACGCATTGA
>JAYUVL010000179.1:0-3883 GCA_043754075.1 Cytophagales bacterium
CACCCGCTTTTAGTTGTTTGACCAATTTTGCGCGGTTCTGGACAAAGAGCTGGGGGTTGATCGGGGCGTATTTTTTGGTGTGGATCATATTGTCGTTGCAATGGCTAGGCAATCATAAAAGCATTGCCAAGACCAACGCTTGACGATGCCGGCAATTTTAGCCAAAAAGTGTTGGCTTCGCAAATCGACCACCGTTTATTTGTGGGCCGATCACGCCCCGTAACCCAAGCGCTCCAGTTTTAGCTTTTGGTTGCGCCAGTTGGGTTCTACCTTGACAAACTGCTCGAGGAACACCTTTTTGCCAAAAAATGCCTCCATGTCCTTGCGGGCATCGGTGCCCACCTTTTTGAGCATTTTGCCCCCTTTGCCAATCAGGATGCCCTTTTGGCTGTCGCGCTCAACCAGAATTTCGGCAGCAATGCGAATCAAGGTCTCCGATTCTTGGAACAGGATGATCACTACATCGGACGCATAGGGAATCTCTTGGGAATAATTCAAGAATATCTTCTCCCGGATGATTTCCGATGCAAAAAAGCGTTCGGTCCGGTCGGTCATCTCGTCCTTCTCAAAATAGGCGGGGTGTTCGGGCAGGTTTTGCAGGATCAGGGCCAGCACTCGCTCGGTGTTGAATTTCTCGAGCGCCGATACGGGGATTACTTCCTTGGGGTTCAACTTTTCCTGCCAGTAAGCCATTTTGGCCACAACCTCCTCTTGTTCACTTTTATCAATTTTATTGAGCACTACGAACAAGGGGGTTTGGGTGTGGGCCAATCGTTGGAGGAGGGGCATCTCCTCGTCGTATTTTTCGCCCACTTCTACCACGAACAAGATGATGTCGGCATCTTCCAGGGCCGATTCCACGTAGCCCATCATCACTTTGTGCAGTTCGTAGATAGGTTTGAGGATCCCCGGGGTGTCGGAGTAAATGATCTGGAAATCCTCCCCACTCAGGATGCCCATGATGCGGTGGCGGGTGGTCTGGGCCTTGGAGGTGATGATGGACAACTGCTCGCCTGTGAGCGCGTTCATGAGGGTGGATTTGCCGACGTTGGGCTTTCCAATGATATTGACAAACCCGGCTTTGTGTGCTATTTCGCTCATTCAAAAAAAAATATATTGCAAAGGTATTGCTTATTACCGGAAGAGTGTTACTTTTGTGCCACGAAAAAAGCGAAGGCGCGGGGTGGAGCAGTTGGTAGCTCGTTGGGCTCATAACCCAAAGGTCACAGGTTCGAGTCCTGTCCCCGCTACACTAAGTACATTGTACAGTAGAAAACCTTGGCAACCCCAAGGTTTTTTTTGTTTACTGATGTTACGCAGCGTGTGTTTTTGGCAAAGTTAAATTCCAAAAATCACTTTGTTTTATAGAGTCATGCAAGCCCCTAGTAAAGTTTTCAGTCAAAAAGTGCTTTTTTTAGGTTTAAATTTCATTATCTCTAAAACCAATAAAAAGGCATTTAAAACAACTCTGCGTAACATGAGTTGTTTACATAGGTCATTCCACAGCCCGGGGGGGGCCACGCCCAACTACCGCTCACCTGCCTACAAATCCACAATCTTAGGCTTAAAGAGATTGCGGCGGCCTGCAACATTGGCAAGCGGCTCACCAGCTACATTGGGACAAACCGAAACAGGAGGAGGCGAAGAAAAAAACAGGTGGGGCCTTAGATCTGCCTCTATCGCTTCTTTACCACTTTGCCAAGGTCAGTTCCCAAAAGCTGGGACCAAGAGGTCAATATCGCTTCACTGGCCTTGCCGTCGGCCAGTTGGTCCATCCGATACCAGCTTCCCGTGTCCAGGCAGCACACAAAAGCCTCGAGCACCCCGTGCTTTTCTATCGCGTTCTTGGCCTTTTTGATGGCTTGCGCTTTGCTGCTTTGTTCGTCCACCTCGATCACCACCTCGGCGTATGCTTCGCCCACCCAAAATGACACATCGGAGATTTTTAGCCCTTTGTCATCGATGCGGATGTGGTGAATGGCCTTGTGGGTGCGTTTCCGCTTGCGGTTATACATTGCCGCCAAGTTGTGGCAAAAAACCGTCTCGACAAAGCTCTCGGCGGGCGACATGAAGGCTACCGCGCCCTGGGCAAAATCTTTGCGGCGGATGGACTTTGGGTCATCCCAGCGGTTGCGGGGCTTGGGCTTGGTTGCGGGCATGGTGTTTCATTCTTACAAAGATAGAAAAATTGCCGCGTGATCCCAACTGTTTGGGGAACCGAACTTGCGCCTTGCCCAAATGTTTGTTATACTGTCAACGGGCATAAGTTTAACATTTGACATAGCTAGGTTTTTCATCTAAATTGTACTATTTCTCACTCCAGCGGGGTCGCACGGAAACCGGGCTTGGTACACATCTGTAACAGGTGCGACCCCGCTGGGGTCGGGTTTTGACTGAGGTCTCCCTAGCTATAAACGTGGCATCCCGCCGGGGTGCTACAGAAACCAGTATGCTGGACGGAGACACACCCTTTTGTATCTAAAAATATGTTTTGGAATTTGGAAAATTGCAACACCCGGTTTGTAACCACTGTGAGGGATCGGCGAAGCCCTGTGAAAGATCGGGGAGACCTTAAGTTAACTGGGCAAATATTTTTTGCTTAATTTGCCAGCCAAAATCCTCAATCAATGGACAATCTTTTTTTGACCGAGAAATTAAAGACGGCCCTGCCGCGTATCCGGGAGTTCGTCAAGGCAGAAATCATTCCCCTGGAACCCAAGTTCCTCCACGGCAACAACAAGGAACTGGAACAAACCGAACTGGAAGCCCTGCGCCAAAAAGTGAAAAGTGAAGGGCTATGGGCACCCCACTTGGACGAAAAAGACGGTGGCATGGGCCTTACCCTGACCGAGTTTGGGCAAGTGAGCGAAGAGCTGGGCCGCTCACCAATGGGCCACTTTGTGTTCAACTGCCAAGCGCCCGACATTGGCAATATGGAACTGCTGCACAAATACGCTTCCCCCACGCTCAAAGAGCGCTATTTGCACCCATTGATGAATGGCCAACTCCGCTCTTGCTTCTCCATGACCGAGCCCGAGTTTGCCGGCTCCAACCCGGTGCGCATGGCCACCAAGGCCGAAAAAGTGGTAGGCAATTACGTGATCAATGGCCACAAGTGGTTCACCTCTTCGGCAGATGGGGCTTCGTTTGCGGTGGTGATGGCCGTCACCAATCCCGAGGCCGCCGTGCCGCACGCCCGGGCCAGCATGATCATCGTCCCGACCGACACGCCGGGGTTCAACTTTATCCGCAATATTCCCATCATGGGCGAGGCTGGATCGGGCCACAACAGCCATGCCGAGATCCGCTACGAAAACTGCACAGTCCCGCTGGACAACCTAGTGGGCAAAGAAGGCGAAGGCTTTAAGCTGGCCCAAGAGCGCCTCGGCCCAGGCCGGATCCACCACTGTATGCGCTGGATCGGGATCTGTGAGCGAGTGCTGGGCATCATGTGCGAGTATGCCGCCCGCCGCGAGCTGGCCGAATCGGTGATGATCGGCCAAAAACAGATTGTGCAGCAGTGGATTGCCGATAGCCGTGCCCAGATCAATGCGGCCCGCTACATGGTACTCCATGCCGCCCACGGAATTGACCACCACGGCAGCCATGCCATGCGGGTGGAAATCTCCACCATCAAGTTTTTTGTGGCCAATGTGCTCCAGCAAGTCGTCGACCGGGCCATTCAAACCCTTGGTGCGTTGGGCATTACCGAAGATACCATCCTCTCTTTTTGGTACCGCCACGAGCGCGGGGCCCGGATTTATGACGGTCCCGACGAAGTGCACAAATATGTGGTGGCCCGCGAAGAATTAAAGCCTTATGGAGTTAAAATATAGCCCGCCACCCATCTAAACCCCAACTTGATCTAGATCAAGTTGGGGTT
>JAYUVL010000180.1:0-8830 GCA_043754075.1 Cytophagales bacterium
AGCCTCCGCAACCTACGTTTTTTGTTGCACCAGGTACACGAGATTGAAACCCTGACCCAGCACGAGTACTTTGCCCATCATGACAAAGCAACTTTTGATATGATGCTGGAAACTTCGTTTCAAATTGGGGATACGCACTTATTACCCCATTTCAGTGCGATGGATCGCCAAGAACCTGAGCACCACCACGATGGCACTGTGACCGTGCACCCCAAAGTACGGGATGTGATGGACGTGATGGCCGAAGGCGGCTGGCTCAATGCCAACTCGCCACTGGACAAAGACGGGATGCAACTGCCCGAGATGATGGTGGCGGCCGCGAATTTTGTGTTTCAGGCGGCCAACAATGGGGTGATGGGGTTTGCCGGCCTCACCACAGGCGCAGCGCGGCTCATCCTGTCCTTCGGATCGGCGGATCAGCAAAAAACCTACATGGAACCCATGTTTGCCGGCAAATGGCAGGGCACCATGGCCCTCACTGAACCTCAAGCGGGCAGTTCCCTTTCCGACGTGCTCACTTCGGCCGAACCAGTGGGCAATGGTGCTTATAAAATCAAAGGACAAAAAATATTCATCTCCGCCGGGGATTCCGATGTGATGGACAACGTAGTCCACCTGTTGCTGGCCCGGATCAAGGACGCGCCGGCCGGTACCAAAGGCATCTCGCTGTTCATTGTTCCCAAAAAGCGGGTTGAAAATGGCCAATTGCGGGCCAACGATGTGCAAACTGCTGGCATTTTTCACAAAATGGGGCAAAAAGCAGCACCGGCTTGCCACCTGATTTTTGGGGAAAAGGACGATTGCCACGGGTACCTGGTCGGGGAACCGAACCGGGGCCTGAGCTATATGTTCCAGATGATGAACGAAGCCCGGATCGGGGTGGGTATCACCGCAACTTCCATTGCCTCGGCGGCTTATTATGCCTCCCTCGAGTATGCCAAGGAGCGCCCGCAGGGCCGGCGGCTCAACGAAAAAAATGCGTTGCAGGCCCCCACGCTGATCATCCACCATCCCGATGTGAAGCGGATGTTGCTGTTGCAAAAAGCAGTGACCGAAGGCGCGTTGAGCCTGTTGCTCGAGTGCTCCAAATATGCCGATTTGGCCCACGTGAGCAAGGGTAGTGACAAAGAAAAATATGAACTGCTGCTCGATTTGCTCGTGCCCATTGCCAAAACTTACCCTTCCGAAGCGGGCATAATTGCCGTCAGCGCAGGAATACAATGTCTTGGCGGTTATGGCTATTGCAAAGATTTTCCGCTGGAGCAACTTTACCGCGACATCCGCATCACGGCCATTTACGAAGGTACGACCGGCATCCAGTCGCTGGATCTGCTGGGCCGCAAAATGACCATGCACCAAGGCCGGGCCGCTGCTCTGTTCCTAAACGAAGTGGCGCTGACCATGCAAGATGCCGCTACTTATGATGCCCTGCAACGCTACGCGCTTGCGTTGGACAACGAGCTAAAAACGCTCCAGAAGGTCACTAGGCATTTGTTGGCCTTTGCTGCCGAGGGCGACAACGAGCGGTTCTTGGCCGATGCCAACCTGTACATGGAGTTTTTTAGCCTTGTGGTAGTGGCTTGGCAATGGCTCAAGCAGGGTACAGCGGCCAAAAAAGCGCTGCTCATCGGCGGCCATAGCGAAGAGGAAAGCAATTTCTATGAAAGCAAACTGCTGGCCATGCAATATTTTTTCCATTACGAAGTGCCCAAGACCGCGGGCCTGGCCACCCGTCTGCTCGATCCCGAAGAGATTACCATTGCCCGGGAAAACGAAGTGCTGGTGTAAGCCAGATTGACTTTGGTGGATTAAAACGCCCCCCATAAGGCTGCTCAATCTTGAGCAGTTTTGTGGGGGGCGTTTTGCGAAGTCGGCGACCTCGCGATGTTAACTATCTACAGCTTATAACTTGTTTTGAACCAATGACTTACTGGCCAGTCGCAGTGCCTCTGCCCCAGCTTTGATCCGATCCACCACCGACGGGTCGAGCAGGGTGGAGGTATCGCCCAAGTTGCCCGTTTCACCCTCAGCCACCTTGCGCAAAATGCGGCGCATGATCTTGCCCGAGCGGGTCTTGGGCAGGCCATCCACGACTTGGATCACGTCGGGCTTCGCGATCGGGCCAATGACCCGCGTCACCTCGCGCAAGACTTCTTTGCGAAACTCATCGCTGTCTTTGGGAATGTCAGAGCAGATCACATAAGCATAAATGCCTTGGCCTTTGATGTCGTGCGGATAGCCAACCACTGCTGACTCCACTACAAAATGGTGCTCATTAATGGCGTTCTCCACTTCGGCAGTGCCAATCCGGTGGCCCGATACATTGATCACATCATCGACCCGGCCCGTAATCCGGTAGTAGCCGTCCTCGTCACGTCGGCAACCGTCGCCGGTAAAGTACAACCCTTTGTAAGTGGAAAAGTAGGTTTGTTTACAGCGCTCGTGGTCGCCATAAGTGGTGCGGATCATCGACGGCCAAGGGAATTTGATGCACAAATTGCCTTCTTGGGGACTGCCGATCAGTTCGTTGCCTTTGTCATCGACCAAGATCGGCTGAATGCCCGGCAGGGGCAAGGTAGCAAAGGTCGGTTTCTGGATCGTGATGTGAGGGATGGGCGCGATCATGATCCCACCGGTTTCAGTTTGCCACCAAGTGTCAGTAATGGGACAACGCCCCTTGCCCACATGATCGTGGTACCAGTGCCAAGCTTCTTCATTGATTGGTTCGCCCACTGAGCCCAGCACCTTGAGCGAGGTGAGTGCATAGGCATCGGGATACGTTTCGCCAAAACTCATCAACGACCGGATGGCAGTTGGGGCAGTGTAGAATATGTTTACTTTGTGCTTTTCACACACCTGCCAGAAGCGATCGGGGGCTGGGTAGGTCGGCACGCCCTCAAAAAAGAGGGTAGTCGCCCCGTTGAGCAGTGGGCCGTACAGCATATACGAATGGCCCGTGATCCAGCCCACATCTGCCGTACACCAATAGACATCACCGGCTTCATATTGGAACACATTGTTGAAAGTATAGCCCGTGTAAACCATGTAGCCGCCAGTGGTGTGAACGACTCCCTTGGGTTTGCCGGTTGAACCCGATGTATAAAGAATGAACAATGGGTCTTCGGCATCCATTTCGGTGGCCTCACATTCGGCACTTTCCTGGGCCACGGCCTCGTGCCACCAGCGGTCGCGGCCAGGCACCATGTTGCATCCTTCGTTGGTTTTTTGGAAAACAATGGTACGCTCCACCGTCGGGCAGGTTTGCAGCGCTTCGTCAACGATTTCTTTTACTCCCAATGACTTGCTGCCACGGCAGGCAAAATCGGCGGTCAACACGATTTTGCAAGTGCAGTCATTGATCCGATCGGAAAGGGCATTGGCCGAAAAACCCGCAAACACAACCGAATGGATGGCTCCCACCCGGGCGCAGGCCAGCATCGCCACGGCCACTTCGGGCACCATCGGCATATAGATACACACGCGGTCACCTTTCGCTACACCATTGGTTTTTAGCACATTGGCAAACCGACAAACGTCTCGGTGGAGTTCGCGGTAGGTGATCGCTCGGGCTGCTTGGGAGGGATCATTGGGTTCCCACAAGAGGGCCACCTGCTCGCCACGTTCGGCCAAGTGCCGGTCTAGGCAGTTTTCGGTAATATTGAGCTTCCCATTGACGAACCACTGGGCGTGGTAGTCCTCAAAATCCCATTCCAGCACTTTGTCCCATTTTTTGCGCCACTGGAAGTAATCAGCAATTTCTTCCCAAAAATTTTCGGGTTGGCTTACACTTCGTTCATATTCTTGCACATATTGTACAAATGAGTTGATTTTTTTCATATTTCTACCAAATTAGTGTCACAAAAAAATGTCATAGTTAATTCCCCCCGTAATAGCCAGCCGACCAGCCGCTAAGTTGGGCTTTTTTTGGGCCATCAAAAAGTGCCCCAGCCAAGCCATTTTTTCGGATCGGCCACTTATCCCCTTGCTTGCTGCGCCCCAACTTGGCCTTCAGGTTCCCCCTCCAGTTTTGTTTCCACTGGCTGAAGTTAGGCCGCATGGGGTTCGCCAGTAAAAAACGGCTAAGTGCTAAGGATGGAAAATGGCCCCCGTCCTTGACCAAGCCAGACAGCAATTTTGGGCCTCGTAGGGCCTAGAGATTCTCGCAACGAGATCGGCCAAAAATTCTGCTCCGGCTCAGCAAGTAACTCTGGCGGGCAGTTTGCTATAATAACCCGACCTTGCCGCCACCATCACAGGTGACAGAGCGGCGGCTCTTTGGCCCTTCTAGGACGACACACTCACCGAACGACCAAAACCGCCCCGGCTCACCGTACTGCTCCCAACCGGCGTACTGTTGGGGCGGGCAGGATTAGTATATCCCTGCCGCACATATCGCCCATTTTGCATGGCACCAAAAGCCCGAAACACAAAAAAGCCAGTTCCTACGCCTGAAGTACGCGCATGGGTGTAATTTTGGGTGGTATCATTGCGGACAAACAATCGCTGCTTCTTGGGAGTTTCAGCAGGAGTTTGGGCATTGGCCGCAATGGTCAACAAACTGGTAACGAATAGCAAGGTAATCGTGTGGGATTTTTTCATTTTAGCTTATTGATGATTGGAAAGAATAGAAAGAGCAAAGCTTTACTTTACAGTTACGTAAAATTCATAATCCAGATCCATGTCGGCAACTTTAGCATTGCCATTCTCGTCGGCATATTCAGTCATTGATTTACCAAGCCGGGGCAAAGTATCATACTTGGTAAATTCCTTTACCAGATTGCCTTTTGCCCAAATTTTATAGTGCGCGGCCATTACATCACGGGTGCTGTCCAAATGGATAGTTTGGAGGGATAGTTCTACCGCCCCTTGTTTGTCCACGTCTTGGGCCAAGTCTTGCACCGGTTCAGTACTGGTATCGGAACAGGCCGCTAATGCGAGCACCGTCGTTATTGATAGTAATATCCCAGAAAATTTCATAGACAAAAATGGGTGAGAAAAAAGAATGCAGTTTGCAATTTACGTAAATAAATGCGCAAAGGTTAGGGCAAATTGGCGGTTGAAGGAATCCCAAATCACAAAATCCCTTAGCTTTGAGGAGAAAGCAATGATTTAATCGGTTCTTGACCAATCGCCCAATGCAGCCCTTTATCGAAGTAGCCATTGATTCTCTGCCTTCGGCCCAAGCGGCCGTTAGTGGTGGGGCCAACCGCCTCGAGCTGGCCGCCAATTTAATCGATGGCGGCACTACGCCCAGTGCTGGGCTGATCGAGATGGTGCGCAGTTTGACAGCCATTGACCTGTTTGTCCTGATCAGGCCCCGCAGGGGCGACTTCTTGTACGCTCCCGAAGAAATTGGTTTGATGAAACGCGAAATTGAATTTGCCAAGTCATTGGGAGCCAATGGCATCGTCGGGGGGGCGCTCACGGCTGATGGGAAGGTGGATCAAGGCCATACTGCCGAGTTGATCGCGGCGGCCCATCCATTGCCTTTCACTTTCCATCGCGCTTTTGATATGCTGGCCGATCCAGCCATTGCCCTCGAGGTTTTGATCGAGTTGGGTTGCGCCCGGGTGCTCAGTTCGGGCCAGTCGCCCAGTGCCTATGCGGGGCGGGCCATGTTGGCCGAGTTGGTGGCCCAAGCGGCCGGGCGCTTGGTGGTGATGCCGGGAGCGGGCATCACCCCCGCAAATATCGGCGAAATCTGGGCGGCGACAGGGGCACAAGAGTTTCACCTCTCGGCCAAGACGCCGGTTGAAAGCCAAATGCGCTACCGCAATCCGAACGCGGTGATGGGCACCCAACCGCCACTCTCGGAGTTTAGCTGGTTGATGACCAGCGCACACCAAGTGGCCGCTGCGCGCCAGGAGCTGGCCAACTGGCAATCATCAATGTCAACGCTATAAAAAATGGATTGAGTGAAGTAAATTTGCTTCCATTATTGTCCAATCAACCACATGACCAAAAAGTTTAAGTACATTCTCATTGTTTATGTTGGCCTCGCCGTCCTGCTGTCAGTGTTTGGCCTTTATGCGTACCAAATCTTCTTTCAGCCCAATATCTTAGCCGGAAAGCAAAAACCGGTCGTTATTTTTATTCCTCCAAGTGCTGATTTTGGGCAAGTGGTCGATTCCCTCCAAACTCACGGGGCAATTGGGGATGAAGTTTCTTTTAGGTTTGTGGCCAAAATCTTGGAATATCAAACGTTGATAAAACCGGGGCGCTACCTGCTTCAACCTAACATGACCAATTTGGCTGCGGTTCGCAAGCTTCGGAGCGGGGCACAGGATCCGGTAAAAGTTACCTTCAACAATGTGCGGATAAAACGCGACCTGGCGGGCAAAATCTGTCGCAACCTGCTGGCCGATTCAGCCAAATTTCTGGCCTTGCTCAACTCTCCCACGGAAACAGCCAAGCTGGGTTTTGATACGACCACTATTTTGGCCATGTTTCAACCCAATACTTACGAAATGTACTGGACGGTCGACGAGGCGACATTGTTAAAAAAAATGCAAAAAGAGTATGAAAAATTTTGGACAGCGGCCCGTAAGGCAAAGGCAGAAGAAATTGGGCTTAGTCCTATTAAAGTGGTCATCTTGGCTTCCATAGTAGAGGCCGAAACCAAAAAAAGGGCTGAAGCAAAACTTATTGCCGGCCTTTACATGAACCGCTTGCTGCAAAACATGCCACTTCAGGCCGACCCAACAGTGATTTATGGCATTGGCAATTTTGGAATCCGCCGGCTCACTTTTGCCGACTTGGCGTTTGATTCGCCCTACAATACGTACAAATACACTGGGCTGCCCCCTGGTCCGATCAATTTACCCCCTATTCCGGCCGTTGAGGCGGTGTTGAATTATGATCGGAATAAGTATATCTTTATGTGCGCCAAAGAAGACTTCTCTGGTTACCATGTATTTGCCGAAACTTTTGAGGAGCACAAGGTAAACGCAGCCAAGTTTCGTTCAGCCTTGAATCGGGCGGGGATCAGATAGTAAATCCGATCAGCCAGAAAATAAGACATAACATACAGTAAGTTTACTTGTACAACTCAAAAAAGGGACCACTTAGTATTCATTCAATACCATGACCAAAATTGATAGAGATGCCGAACTGGCGCGTAAAAATGCCGAAGCCCAACTTGGCGGCGGGCAGTCCCGGATTGCAGCCCAACACAAAAAAGGGAAACTTACTGCCCGCGAAAGGATCGATTTATTGCTTGACCCAGGAACTTTTGAAGAGATTGGCAAGTTTGTCATGCACCGATGCAAAGATTTTGGACTGGATGAAGAATATTACCTTGGAGATGGCGTAGTGACTGGTTACGGCAAAGTCAATGGCCGGTTGATTTATGTTTTTTCGCAAGATTTTACCGTTTTTGGTGGTTCACTTTCCGAAACTCACGCCGAAAAAATCTGCAAGATCATGGATTTGGCCATGAAAAATGGCGCCCCGGTGATCGGCCTCAACGATTCGGGCGGGGCCAGAATTCAAGAGGGCGTGATGTCCTTGGGTGGATATGCCGATATTTTCTATCGCAACACGCTGGCCTCGGGCGTTGTGCCCCAAATATCGGCCATCATGGGGCCGTGTGCAGGGGGGGCAGTATATTCCCCCGCCATTACCGACTTTGTGATGATGGTCGAGAACACCTCCTACATGTTTGTGACCGGGCCCAATGTGGTCAAGACGGTTACGCACGAGGAAGTTACCTCCGAAGAGTTGGGCGGGGCCTCCACCCACAGCTCTAAGAGTGGAGTGACCCATTTTTCGTGTGCCAACGAAGTGGACTGCATCAACCACATCAAGAAACTACTGGGATTCATTCCCCAAAACTGTGAGGATCAAGTCCCCCAGTTGCCCTACACCCAGGGCGACGAGACTCGTCCCGACCTCAACCAAATTGTGCCCGATAATGCCAATATGCCTTATGACATGCGGGAAGTAATCCACGGGATCATCGATGGCGGGGATGAGGGCTTCTTGGAAGTCCACAAGTATTTTGCTGAGAACATTGTGGTTGGTTTTGCCCGGATTGGCGGGCGCAGTGTGGGCATAGTCGGCAACCAACCGGCTGTATTGGCCGGCTGTTTGGACATCAACTCGAGCAACAAGGCCGCCCGATTTGTGCGCTTTTGCGATTCATTCAATGTGCCGCTGTTGGTTTTGGTGGATGTGCCGGGCTTCTTGCCAGGAACCGACCAAGAGTGGCGGGGGATCATAACCAACGGGGCCAAGTTGCTGTATGCTTTTTGCGAAGCCACCGTGCCACGGATAACCGTGATCACGCGCAAAGCTTACGGCGGTGCTTACGACGTGATGAATTCCAAACACATCGGGGCCGATATGAACTATGCTTGGCCAACTGCCGAAATTGCGGTCATGGGGGCCAAGGGTGCAGCGGAAATAATTTTTCGCAAGGAAATTTCGGAGGCAGCCGACCCCACAACAGTTCACAAGGAGAAAGAAGACGAATACAACCACAAGTTCGCCAATCCGTGGCGAGCAGCCCACCGGGGTTTCATCGATGAAGTGATCCAACCGGAAGATACCCGAAAGAAACTCCTCACTGCCTTTAAAATGTTGGAAAACAAAGTGGACAAACTGCCAAGAAAAAAACATGGCAATATTCCTTTGTGATTTGGCCCCTGACTTGCTGGACGGTTTAAACAGTTAAAAATCATCGGGCCGGCCTCAGGCCAACCCGATGATTTTTCATTAGGGCAAATGTTCAACCCATCTGCCTTTTCAGAAACCAGTCCACAGGCATTGAATCAAAATATACTAGGATTAAAGTGATTTGAACAATTTATAGGATTGATTCCCTTGATTT
>JAYUVL010000181.1:0-8670 GCA_043754075.1 Cytophagales bacterium
ATTGGGCTTATGAACCTGACATACAACATGTTCAGACTGGTGCAGCTCAATGTGGCCAAACAAGGGAGAGGTGCGTAAAATTGGCACAAAAAAGTAGATATAAACATCCTTTTGCCAATCTAAATATCAATTTGAAGAAATAAAGCAACCATACATGTCGCATCTAAGCGTTCCAAAAAGAATCAAGGCAGAAAAAGGAGTTTTTAGAGGTTCCCTATTGCTTAATTTTATAACGCAAATATACTATTTCTTGCTAAATTGCAAACGCAAATGCTTAATAACCTAAACAGTTACACTTTTTTTCTATATTCGGTATAAGAAATACTTGACCTGAACAACTCAAAGCAACATATTTCACCTAAGTGATTGATGATCAAATAGATAAATCCCATACCGTGCGCTAAAGTTATCTGCGGGTGGCTAGCCAGCAACTACTAAACTTACCATTTTCAGGCCCATCTCCAAGACCATTGCATTATTGGAAATCTGCCCGTTTTTTCTGGTCGTGATGGTCCAACACGATGATTAAATCGTCAATAATATGGTGCAGGTAGGTAAGGCAGGTTTCACTTTTGACCAAGTAGTTGTAAACCCCTTGGGCCTGCACTTGGGCGATCACATCGATTTCGGGTTGGGCCGAGACTGCCACAATCCGAATGTTGGGGTCAATGGCGTAAATGAGCGGAATGAGATCCTGTCCATTCATATCGGGTAAGTAGATGTCCACAATGACAATATCGGGCTTTTCCTTGGCTGCCAACATTGCCGTAGCGGTGGGGAACACCCGAACTTCCAAACCCTCAATATCGGAAAGGGCCAACTGGAGTAACATCCCCTCCGTGCGATTGTCTTCAATCACAAATAGAGTGCGTGGTGTAGCTTGAGCTTGCATAGTGGTTCAATAACTTTTATGGTAGGATTAACATTGCTTTTCATTTACCAAAGTTATGCCATTCCCGATCAATAGTTGTTTGATCGAGCTGCACAGTATTATAAATCAATACTTTGTGTTTGAAGGTGAGGGATCGGCCCGGGGCCAAGCTGAAACTGAATTCCGGCTGGTTGGGATCATAGACCTTGCTGCCTAGATTATTGATCGCAAATAGGCCATAGCCCCGGCTCTGCCAGCGGGCTGGGTGGTTGAGGTTTTGGGGATGATCCAAGATGGCCACAGTCACTGGCTCGCCCCCAATGGTTCCGGTCAGGATCATCCAAGCCGATTTTTTGCCCCAGACTTGGTTGCCCAGAAAATCAGTCCCCTTCAAGCCCTCGCGGTTGGTGTAGGTGCCCGTCACTCCGGTGTTGTCCAGTACGGCCACGGGGGTAACATTTCCGTTGGCATCGGTGAAAATTTCGGGTTTGTCCGCCGGTGCCTCGAGTTGGCGGGCCACGCGGATGGCAAACAGCCCTTCTTTGTTGTCCCGAAAAATCACTGGCTGGTCAAGGGCCTTGAGCGTAGTGATCCGGGTGACGCTGCGCTGGTTTGTCCCGCCCGCAAAAAGAAACGTTGTTTTCTCGCGTAGCATTTCCCGGCCATTTTGATCCAGCCAAGCCGTCTCCACCACCAAGCGGCCGGTTTTCCGGCCACTTTTCTGCTGGATCACCCGGCGGTGGACAATGCTGCCAAATGGCCCTTTGTGTTCGGGGCCGATGTCATTGGAATTGTTCCAAAAATCATGGCCGTTCACACTGCCAAAGTTGAACCACGCGCCCACGTGGTGTGGGTGATCCACTCGCTCGCCGGGGCGCGGGGCCAGCGGATAGCCACGGGTCACTTCCGCACCCGAGGCTGCGTTCAGCGGGTAGAGCACTGGTTTTTTGATCGCGGCCGGATAGCGGTAGGCCGTAAACAATTTGCCATCCACTTTTACGTCGATCCGTTGCTCGGCCGGCACTGCCACCAGATCGACCTGCTGCGCTTTGGCCTGCCAAATGAAGCAGCACAATCCAATAATTGCTAAAATAATTTTCATGACGATAAACCGTTTGTTTCAATACACCCGTTCGCCACCGATGTAAGTGCGCTCCACTTTCAACTCGCGCAGGCGATCGGTTGGGGCAGTCATTAGATCCTCGGCCAAGACCACAAAATCGGCCATTTTGCCCGGTACGATGCTGCCCCGCTCGTTTTCCTCAAAATTGGCGTAAGCTGCCCAGATAGTCATGGCCCGAAGGGCCGTGGGCCGATCCAGCGCATTTTCCATCTGAAACCCACCAGCGGGGTAGTTTTTGGCATCCTGTCGGGCCACTGCCGCGTGGAAGCCGTAGAGCGGGCTGACCGCCTCGACGGGAAAGTCGCTCCCGTTGGCAATGATACCATTTTGTTGCCAAAGCGCTTGGTAGGCGTAAGCGTGCTTGACGCGCTCGGGACCCAAGCGCTCGGCTAGCCAGTACATGTCCGAAGTGGCGTGGGTGGACTGCACCGAGGGGAGGATGTTGAACTGGCCGAACTTGGGCACATCGGCCGGGCTGACCACTTGAGCATGCTCAATGCGAAAGCGACGATCATTTTTGCCTTTCAAAATTTTGGCGTACACATCGAGGACAAAGCGGTTGGCCGAGTCGCCAATGCAGTGCGTGTTTACCTGAAAACCCGCTGCCGCCACCTGTTCTATGTTGCGCTGCAACTCTTCGGTGGGCAGCAGCAAAAAACCGGTTTCATCGGCCCGATCGGCATAGGGGGCCAGCAGGCAAGCCCCGCGCGATCCCAATGCCCCGTCGGCATAGACTTTGAACGAGCACACATTGAGCCGATCGGTTTTGGTCTTTCCCTGTTGGAAATAATGTGCCTTGTTGACCTCGGTCAAACTGATCATGGCATAGATCCGGGTTTTGAGCGATCCGTCGCGGTGCATAAGATCAATGATGTCAATTATCTCTCGGCTCAGGCCAGCATCGCCCACGGTGGTAAGGCCAAAACGGGCACATTCGGCTTGGGCTTTTTGGAGGGCCTGCCGGATCTGAGCTTCATCGGCGGGCGGCATCACCCTGCGCACCAACCCCATCGCATTATCCACCAGAATGCCCGTTGCCCGGCCATTTTTAGCTTCCACCAGACCACCCTCCATTTTGGCGGCCAATTTGCCAGTTGTTTCGCCACCTTTGATCAGGCCCGCGATCTCTAGGGCGCGCTTGTTGACCAAGGCCGCATGACCGTCCACCCGCACCAAGAACACTGCCTGATCCGGAAAAAGGGCATCCAGCGTATCGCGGGTGGGAAAATTCTTGTCGGGCCAGTCGTTTTGATCCCAGCCCCGGCCCATGATCCACGGCTTGCCGGGGTTGGCTTTTTGGAAGGCTTGCAGGCGCTGCACCACTTCGGCAAACGAGGCAGTGCCCACCAAATCAGCCTGATCCAAGCCTTGCCCCAGCCCATAAAAGTGACAGTGGGGATCATAAAACCCGGGGTAAACGGGCTTGCCGCGCAGATCCACCAAGCTGTCGCTCGTGTAACTGGCGAGGATTTTTTCCATACTGTTCACGGCCAAAAACTTGCCTTGGTGGATCGCCAAGGCCTCTTGGACGGAAAAAGTACTGTCCACGGTGTAGATCTTGGCATTGTAAACGATGAGATCCACTTTCTCCCGGCGATGGCAAGCGAGGAGAGACACACAGAAAAGGAAAAGTAACAGGTTGCGCATAGGGGGCCAATTTAGCACGAATCGGTGGAACAAACCTAGGTCGCTACAAAAAAATACGCCGCTGATGATCAACAGCAACCGTGTACCATGGGCCGGGCATCGGGCCATGCGACCAATACTCGAGTGGCCACCCGCCCAGCCCGGCGGAATCAGGAGTCGCACTGGGGAGTTGACCGGTGTAAGAAACGGTGATTCGCCGATTACGGGGCACACTATCGGGCCAAGCCCAATGGAGCCTCACTACCATGAGGGTAGCCAGTCGATTGCCCTCCTCACAAAAAGACCTAAAACTATTGGGAAAATGCTCCGGGAGTGTTGTCATTTGCCCAAGTGGGGCGAAGGTGTTCCACGGGCCAATGCCGACCGCCCTTTAAATCCCCTTCAATCCATTCCAAGCCCGTTCGTTCACCTCATGTTCGGTTTCCACTTCCAGTAGCATGGCGGGCCCGCCCGGGGCGAGAAAATGCGCTAGTTGGGCATCTAGCCCGACGCGGTCCTGGAGGGCCGCATAGCGCAGGTCCATGTCTTTGGCACTCGCCTCGGCGGTCAATGACTGAGTGGTGACAAAATACTCGGCAGATTCGGCCAAACCTTTGGGCCCATCGATGAGGCGAAAAATCCCCCCCCCGTGGTTGTTGAGCACTAAGATGCGCAAGTTGGCCGGCAGGTAGTTGTGCCACAGCCCGTTCCGATCATAGAAGAATGCCAAATCGCCCGTCAAGAGCACATGGAGCTTGTCCGGGTCGGCCAGGGCATGGCCCACCGCGGTGCTTACGCTCCCATCAATCCCGCTGGTGCCCCGGTTGGCAAACACTTCCACCCCGGGGTTGATTGCATCTAGGGCATTGACGTAGCGCACGGGCATACTGTTGGCCAAGTGCAACTGGGTGGTGGGCGCCAAGCGGGCCAACAGCGCCGCCACCACTTCCAGTTCCGAAAGCGGGCTGTCCCCGGCGCCCAACTGGGCGAGATAGCTTTGCAAAGAAGGGGCCAGTTGGCGGTCCAGGCTGTGCCATTGCTCCAGCCACGCTGCCCGGGCTGAAGCCAGGGGATCGCCCGGGGCCAGCCATTCGGACAGCAAGGGCAAGAAGTCACCCGGCGCCACCCGGATCACATCGGTGAGCGATTGAAAAGTATCGGCCACTGGGCCAGTCGCCTGCAAGTGCCAGTGCACGCGGGGGGAGTGTTGCCGAAGATAGGTTTTGAGTGCTTTGGACAACACGGACAACCCAAAAGTGATCAGCAAATCGGGCTGGCCCAACTGTTCGCGCACCTCGGGTCGGGCCAACGTCAAATCGGGATGTTTGACCTTTCCAACGCTGGGGGGTAGATTGGCAATGGTATCGGCCACCAATGGCACAGGCAGGTTGGCCAGGGATTGGCCAATGGCCGGCTCGAACCGACTTTGCCCCCCCACAAGTAATATCTTGGCCGATTGTGCAATAACTTTTGCCAACAATGCGGCATTGCTAGCGGCCAAGCTGATATTTCCTGTTGTTTCCCGGATGAGTTTTGGTGGGGGCGCACTGCCGACCGCATAGCCGGGCGGCGGGTAGAATGGCTCCCGGAACGGGGCATTGATATGTACTGGGCCGGGTGGATAGGCCTGGGCCAAGTTGATGGCTTCTGAAATGATGCGCCCGATCTGCCAGCGCGCATCGGGGTGGGCATAGTCGGTCGGCAGTTCGTAAGCAGCCTTGACGTGCGGCCCAAAAAGCCCCCGTTGGCGGATGGTCTGCCCGTCCAGTTGATCCACCCACTCCGGCGGGCGGTCGGCGGTAAAAACCAACAAAGGGACTTGCTGGAAGTAAGCTTCGGCCACGGCCGGGGCATAGTTCAGTCCCGCCGAGCCTGAAGTACAAGCCAAAATGACCGCTTGGCGCGTGGCTTGGGCCAAACCCAGCCCGATGAAAGCCGCTGACCGCTCGTCGCTCACTGTGTAGGTGCGCAAGCGGGGATGGCGGACGAAGGCAATCGTAAGCGGGGCATTGCGCGACCCTGGCGAGAGCACTGCATGGGCCAAACCATGCTGGGCGCATAGCTCGCCAATTTGGAGAATTGGTTCAAAAGAATAGGACATGACACAAAAATAAAGCGAAAGCACACGGCCAAGCTTGATCAACAGAAATTTTTAATGCAGCCCCAACTTACAGATGTAAGGTCGTGCAGCAGATGACAAGCGCTTTTCACCAGCTTGGATTCCTTTTTGCCAAGTAATCAATAATACCGTTTAGCACGTTGTCAACCCAAACGCAAGATAATTATGGTAACCGAAATCACTCAAGGCGTAAAAGTAACGGTGAAGACCGAGTACAAGAGTGAATACTCACGCCCCTTGCAAATGCACCATGTTTTTACTTACCATATTGTGATCGAGAATTACAGCGATTACACCGTGCAATTGATGCGCCGCCACTGGAACATCTACGATGCCAACGGTACGGTAGCCGAGGTAGAGGGCGAAGGCGTGATCGGCGAGCAACCAGTATTGGCCCCGGGCGAGATCCACGAGTACGCCTCGGGCTGCCACCTCAAAAGTGGGATTGGCAAAATGATGGGCACTTATCTGATGGAGCGCTTTTTGGACGGCAAGAAGTTTCGGGTCAGCATCCCCGAGTTTACACTCATTGCCCCATACTTGAACAATTGACGAATCAAATAGGGGATTTCCCCGTGATAAAAAAAGCAGGGACGCTCCGTCTCTGCTTTTTTGTTTAATGGCTCAATTGTAGTTGACATAATGTTCCCATTTGGCCAACACCTCGACAAAGTCGGCTGGGAGTGCCGATTCAAAAAACAGAGGCTTTTTGGTGATCGGGTGCTCAAAACCCAGGGATTTGGCGTGCAGCGCTTGCCGGGGAATTATCTTGAAACAATTCTCCACAAAGGCTTTGTACTTGGAAAACTGGGTTCCTTTCACCACTTGATTGCCCCCGTACATTTCATCGTTGAACACCGGATGGCCAATGTAGCGCATGTGGGCCCGGATTTGGTGGGTGCGCCCCGTCTCCAGTTTGCACCTGACCAACGTTACGTAGCGCAAGCGCTGCAACACTTCGTAGTGGGTAATGGCGTTCTTGCCGCCTTCCAGTCCTGATTTTTCGTCATAGGCAATCACCAAGCGCCGATCCTTGGGGCTTTTGCCAAGCGGGACATCAATGGTGCCCCGGTCTTCTTTGGGTTCGCCCCAAACCAAGGTATAGTAAACCCGGTCAATCGAGTGGGCATAAAATTGCTTGGCCAAGTGGATCATGGCAGGCTCGGTCTTGGCAATGACCAGCAGCCCCGACGTATCTTTATCAATACGGTGAACCAAGCCCGGCCGGCCCACATTGCCCTTGAGATTGGGCAATTGCTGAAAATGGAAAACCAATGCGTTGACCAGGGTGCCCGTCCAGTTATTGTAGGCCGGGTGAACGACCAGACCGGGTGGCTTGTTGATCACCAGCACGTCATCGTCTTCAAAAACAATGTTGAGCGGAATATCCTCGGGCAATACTTCGTCGCTCCGGGGTGGCTCAGGCAGCGATACCGTTATCAAATCGGCAGGCCTGACTTTATAATTCGCCTTGGTTGGTTGGCCGTTCACCAGCACAAATTCGGCATCAATGGCGGTTTGGATCTTGTTCCTCGACACATAGCCCGGTAGGCGGGTGGACAGAAACTTGTCAATACGCAGCAGCGACTGGCCGGGATCTACTTGGATGCGATGGTGTTCAAACAATACATCGGCATCGCCAATTTCGTTATCGTTAGTTTCATCGTCCAACGGTTCATTAAGAGGGTCGTGAGACATTCATGGTCGGGTTTTGTTCTTCCGTTTGGGTAAAGGAGTCGGGGGGCGTAGGTTTGGTTGACGGATCGTTGGCGTGGGCAAAGAACCGCCGCTGCATGATCAAAATAACTGCTACCCCGGTAAAAATAGCTGCATCAGCAATGTTGAAAATGGGCCAAAGTGAATAGTAATTGCCCCCAATCAACGGCCAAGCATCGGGCACCATACCTTCCCAAATGTCGAGGTAGAACATGTCGATCACCTGCCCGTGAAACCAAGGATATAGAATGGGCGGGGTCTCCGCGTACTGGGCGTTATCGAGGAACACTCCGTAAAGAGTACTATCAATGACATTGCCAACAGCCCCGCCCAAAATCAGGGCGATGCACCACAGAAAGCCCCGGTGTACGCCCCGCTGGGACATGGCAAACAAATAATAACCAATGGCCACCATCGCAATGAGCCGGAACAAGGTAAGGCCTAATTTGCCGTACTCAGAGCCAAACTCAATGCCAAACGCCATGCCCGGATTGAGGGTATAGTGTAGTTTAAACCAATTACCAAAGATAGGAATTTCACCTGGCATGTGCATTTCCATATTGAAATAGACCAAAAGTTTTACTGTTTGATCAACAATAATGGTAGCTAGGGCGAGGAGAAAATATTTCAAATGTTTCATCAGGGATTCCCTTTGTGCAAAATAAGGCAAGATTGGGTTGATTTACAATGTTTACACGGGCTATTTTAGAAAACGGCTACTTTCTTAACAAAGTTTAATCATTTTTCGAACAAAGCCTTCCCCGCATTACTACCAGCGAGGACCGTACCCGGGTGGATGGGCCGCTATTTTCGGTGCCACCAAGCCCACATGATCAGTAGGCCTTGTAAGGCCAAACGGACCCAAAGCCCCCAAGATGGCAAATCTGGCTGGCCTGGCACTCCCCCAATTTGTAAATGATAGACATGAACACTTAAGAAAGCGACCAGCAAGGCAATGGTAAGGTAGCTGGCCCATTTGCGAAGGGCCGACACCCAGAACATGATGGCCACCAATATCTCTACTCCGCCCGCTATCAAGTGCAGTATTTCTGGGGCGGGCAAATACGGGGGCATCATGGTAACGTACATTTCGGGGCTGCGGAAATGGTTGACCCCAGCAAAAGCATAAAAGGCGGTCATTATCACCAAGCAGACTGTTTTGAGGTAGTTGGTATTCACTTTTGTTGGGGATGATAAAGTTGAAGTGGTAATTTA
>JAYUVL010000182.1:0-4920 GCA_043754075.1 Cytophagales bacterium
ATAAAAGCCTGCCTTGGCCAGCCGGATAAAGTTTTTGACAGTATGAGGGGCTTCGTCGGCAAAAAAGTCGATTTCAAAATCCCCCACCGAAGTCGCCAGCCTCACATAGAGCCGTTTGGGGGGCTCTTCCTCGGTTGGTTTCTTGAAAGGGTTAAACATGGCGGGGCCCTAAAAATTTTGGAGCACAATGCTCGGCAAGCCCGTGTTGGCCAAATTGGAAGTTGCCCGGCTGAGGAGCGTGCCATTTTCGGCATACAATTCCCCAATGGCATTAACAATTGTTTTGCCCGAGCGGGTAAGCTTGGCCTTGGCCACCACATAGTCGCCCACTCGGGCCGGGGCCATAAAGTCGATCGCCAAATTGACTGATACATATAAGTTGGGCAATCCGGCCGCAGCAACCGTGAGACCGATGAGGTCGTCCAGAATGGCCGAATGGATGCCCCCATGCAGCATGCCTGCTGGATTGGTCATTTCGGGACGCACGGTGATGCCCATCTCGGTTTCACCCAGTTCGGCGCGCAGTAAGATACCGCCCAACCATTTTGTCAACGGGGGAGCGGGCAAATCGGCCATGGATTTGCCAAGGGCCAGCTTTAGAAAATCTAGCATAAAAGAGGTAAACAGGTTTGATTCAGGAAAGAAGGGGGTAAATACTACAGTGATTTACTGGTTCACGCAGCTGGTTTTTTGACCCGCGAGTCTTCATGGAAGTGCTCTATCCAACCAATCTTGAGAGCAACCGAGCCATTTCGGTGCTTTTTTGCTCAGAGCGCACTGAATACTTTGGGTTTGGGCTTGTCGTGCGGCCCAAACCGCCTTTCCATGTCCGACAGAATATTCATGCAATTGATGTACACGTCATAGGGGCTCCATTCCTTGGGATGGCTCGCCGGCTGGCCCAACCGCATGGCCCGAAAAAGGGAAATGTCCAGCAACCTGAGCCAAATCACGCGCAGAGGTTCATCTTGATCCATGACCCGGCTCTTTAACCAACGGATTTTTTCCAATACCTCCTTTTGCAATTTATTCTCGGTCAAAGTATGGTATTCTTTACTGGCCACTGCCAGCGCCGCTGAATGCCCTGAGGCATTGGGCGATTCAACCGCTTCCAATTCAGTGGGCAGGATGGTGGAAAAATGCGTGGAACGGCCAATGTCTTGAACCAATTCTTCCAAAAAGCCAAAAATACCAGTATCTTCCGAGTGGCTGACCCCAAAAGTACTGTAATCAAAAAATAAATTAGCTGGCTGCACCACCTGCTTGAGGAATTTGGCCGCCGTAAAAGGGTAGAGCGGAGAAGCATTATTATCAAAATGATCGGCAAACACCATCATTAGATCCCGGTTGCCATATACTAACGACAGATCGGTCGAGAAGCTTACTGATTGCCAAGGGTGCGTGACACCGGCTGGCAAATCGGCCAATAGAGTCCGAAAACCCAGTTGGCCCAAGCTGCGGGCCAGATCCGGGGTGAGCAGGGCGCCCACTGCACTGCAGCAAACTGGCACAAGGGCAAAATGGGTTTGTAGTTTGTGCAGGTAAGCCTCCACTTGCGGCACCAACTGCTCTGGAGCGCACGACAAAGCTAGGGCACTAAATCCAGGATCGGCCACTAGTTCAACCTGTTTGGTAGCGAGCAGGGAAGTATACGATTTAATAACATCGGGGCGCAGTTCCAGCAAATCATCCAGTAGATAGCGGCCGATGGAGATGGCCAATTTGAAAGCGGGAAGGGCTGGGCGATCCGAGATAGGCCGTGCCAACACTTGGAGCAGCAGATTGTTGACCGGCAGAATCGCATGGTCGCACAAGTCATTCAGCTCTTCGCGCAACACCTCGACATCCTCATATTCATGATTGGCCCCTATTTGGGAAAATAGGTAATTCTTGAGTTTAAGGGGTTTCGCCGCCCGTAAATAAAGGCAAAGTTGTTGTTGCATGAGCGCAAAAAGGATGTTGCGTTAAATCTGTACTCCTTGGGTTCCCCTGTGCCGAACAGATTGGACTTGCCAACCACTGGAATGCTGCACAATAATGGAACTTTGAATTATAAAGTTAATCATAAAAAGCGAATGTACTTCAAATACTTGGCCGCTCGCCATAATTTCCAGTAAAAAGATACCTTTGGAGCCCAAATACATTTGGCGTGATCACCTGTCAATGCCAAAGTAGACCAAAGAATTTACAGCAAGATTAAAGTGATTTAAACGATTGATAGGATTGACTACCTTGATTTTGAATGATTTGTAAAATAAAACTTTTAAAAACCACTTACTTTTCAGCGTACCAACCACCTTGATCCCCATGCAAATAGCCCCTCTCCTCCGCGAATTGATCGACCTACTGCCCACCTTGACCGAAAAAGTGAGCGATTATCGGGCCTTGGTCGGGTTTGATGGTTTTGTGGACCGCATCCAGCATATTGTGCAAAACCGAGCAATCAACCAAGTGGCCCATTTTCAGTCCATTGCCACATTTGCCAGCCACTTGGGCACATTGGCCGGCCGGAGCGGGCAAGTAGAAGTGGATACCCAGGAAACCAAGCTTGGCGGCAATGCACCCATCATGGCCAATGCCCTGGGCGCAATGGGCATCCGCAACTATGTGGTGGCCTGTATCGGGGATCCTGTGTTTGGCCAAATGCACCCCCTCTGTCAACAAGTCCCGATCGGGCCAGCGGCCTACACCAACGCCTTTGAGTTTCACGACGGCAAGCTGATGTTTTCTGACATGGGAGCGTTTGCCCACCTGACTTGGGAAAAGGTCAAATCGGTGATCAGCCCACCCAGCCTGCGGGCTTACGCGATCGATAGCCAATTACTGGCTTTTGTCGATTGGGCAAACATGCCCCATTGCACCGGGATCTGGCAAGGGCTGCTGGAGGAAGTGGTGCGCTACCTGCCCAGTGACCCACCCAAAAAATTCCTATTTGATCTCTGTGATCCGAGCCGGAACACCCCCGAAGCGATCCACGAGGTATTGGCGGTGGTGAGCCAGTATTCGGCGTTCGGCCAAGTGACCTTGGGCATGAACGAAAACGAAGCCCGCAAAATTTGGTTGGTGCTCAATGGCTACTCCCCCAATGATGCCACCCAACTCCACCAAATGCCGGGGATCGACCTGGCGGCGAGTTTTATTTTTAACCAGCTCAAGGTCCACACGCTGTTGGTTCACCCGGTGGATCGGGCCATTGCCTGCACAGCGGCCGGCACGATCGAGATCGCAGGCCGGGTGGTCGATCGGCCAAAAATTTTGACTGGTGGCGGGGACAACCTCAATGCGGGATATTGTTTGGGACTATTGGCCGGACTGCCACTGGCCAAGTGCATGGTGCTGGGCATGGCCAATTCGGGGGCCTACATCCAGTACGGGTTCAGCCCAGGCTTGCACGAACTCCGCGATTACCTGCGCGAGTGGGAACGCAGCCTGTGAGCCAAGGAATGGTTTATTGGCTTTCACCGGGCAGTTTGGGCATGACCATCGGCTTATCAGCCCCCTCGGGTTCCTCATCCTCGATGGCATTGCCCTCGAGGGTGGCCAATTCCAACTGGGCACTCCGGGCAAAACTACCCAATTCTGCCCGTTTAAATGCAGCCTTGGCCTTGTCCAACTGATTGGTCTGTTTATAAATCACCCCAAGGGCAAAATTGAACTGGCCACGGCTTTCGGGATCCAGCGCGGGGTTGCCCAGCAAGTTCTCGATCACCTTGGCGGCCTCGAGGTAGTTTTTCATCCGATAATACGCCGCTGCTTGAAGAAAGTGCAAGTTGTAATCTCCAGGATTGACCTTCAGGCTTTGCATGGCCGCATTGATCACCTCTCCAAACCGCTGCGCCTCCATCAGCGCAAAGGCCAGTGACTTGTGAATTTCGGCCTTGCGGGCTGGGTCGTTTTCTACCGATATTGCCTTGGTGTAGCTCCCGATCGCCGTTTCATGCTTGGCCTCTTTGCGGTCGGCCTCTGCCATGAGCACATAAGCCTGCGACAAGTTTGGCTGCATCTTGAGTGCAATATTGGCATTTTCCTTGGCTTTGGCGTAGTCGTATATTTTGAAATAGCAGAGGGCATTGTTCAAATACACTTTTGGATCATAGCGGGCAATCTTCATTTTGAACGGGCCATAATTGGACACATTTTTCCAAGTGTCCCACGCATTGTCAAATTGATTTAAGCGATAGTAGGCATAGCCGAGCTCATACCAATATTTGGCCTTTACCTTGGGATCATTGGGCAGTTCGGTCATCGCCTTGGTCAGGCTTTCCTTGGCTGTTTTATGATCACCAAGCTCATTGGCCACCTTGCCATCATAAAACAGGATTACGGCATCGGAGGGAGCCACCGACTTGGCCTGCAAAATGTGTGGTTTGGCCTTGGCATATTCCTTGTTGCGCACCAGGGTTTGGATGATCTCGGTCTTATAATCCGATTTTTTGCGCAAGTCGGCGTCGTATTTGAAAGCATTGTCCAACGCTCTAATCATTTCATCGTACTTTTTCTGGGTCCGGTAGCACTGGGCCAGCAACACATACGAGGCTACATAGTCTTGCTTGAGCACCACTGATTGCTGTAGTGAATTGATGCAATTGACCGCATCTTTCACCATAAAATAACAGACCCCTTTGGAGAAAGTGAATTTGAAATTGTTGGCATCGGCCACAATCGCTTTGTCATACTCGTCAATGGCCTCGATAAAGCGCTTGCTCTTGCGCAAATTTTCCGCCCGGACAAAATGATCCAATGCTTTACCGTCCTTGTCGGTATTGGTAGTGGCGGGTTGGTTCTTGGATAAATTTTGGGCTTTAACCTCACTTTGCACACCCACCAAGCATAGTGCCAAGCATAAAGTGCCAAACAAGCAGAGCTTAATTGTATATATCTTTTTCAATGGCTTAATCATCGAGGCTTAATCAAACAAAC
>JAYUVL010000183.1:0-10287 GCA_043754075.1 Cytophagales bacterium
CACCAAATGCAGGGCCAAAACGGCCAGCACCAAAGAAAATAGTTTCATGGCGATGTGGAAAAAGGTTAGAGAATAAGGTTTGACAAAAGGGTCGGTATGGTCGCGTTAATCAAGAGGTAGGGCGTCCGTAGCCTTAGCCATAAATCTCCCGATAGATCCGTTCGGCAATGGCAAAACTGCGATAGCGAACCGCCACCGCCCGGATCTTTTGGTACAGTTCATCGCGGGAGTGTTGGTGCAACAAGTCGGCGATTTCTTGCACTGCCCGCTCATAGCCTTCGTCGGTAAACGCGCGAATTACTGCGCCAATCTGCTGTTCTTCAATGATTTGTGAATCATCGGAAATGTTTGGGGTGATCACCACGGGCAGGCCCAAAGCCCAGTATTCCCCGTCTTTGATGGGAGTGCAATACCTTTTGGTCGGGATGGGCTTCACGGGGGTGAGCGCAAAATCGGCCAGCCCCATGTAAGCCGCAATCTCGGCGTGCTTGACAAACCGCAACGTGATGATGCTTTGATCCAGCCCGCTGGCGGCTGCCCACGCCCCCACTTCGGCCGGGGTCTGGCCCGACAAGATCAACACCCGAAAGCGGTCGCCCCAATGTTGGTGAGCCACCCGCAGAAAGTCGAACACTTCTTTGTCCAGGTAAATGCCGCCAAACTTGCCCGCATACACGCACACGATCTTGTCTTCGTAGCCGAGTGATTGCAGCAGTTGGGGTTGCTTGCGGTGTTTTTCAGCGAACAGATCCAGATCAACGCAGGCTGGCTTGACATAAAACCGCGCAAAAGTGGCTTGGTACTTTTCTTTGGCGTAGGCGCGCATCCCTTCGGCCGCGGCAATGACCACCTTGGCCCGGTGTGACATGAGCCGTTCCAAAGCAAAAAGGAACTTGAACCGGAAGCCATCGCGTGGCCAGTCGCCATTCTCGACCGACGCTTCGGCGTGGGGTTCATAGCTATCGATAAGCAGGGGCCGCCCCGTGAACACCGACAATAGATAGCCCGCCATGCCCCCCGGCGTACAGAACGAATGGATCTGCGCCACGTTTTTGCGCGCCACCAATAAATACAGTGAAGCGATGATTTTTAGCCAATTGAGCCAAGAACTGAGGCCATAAGCGCGGTAGGGGAAACTGACCAGTTCAATGCCGTGCTGGGCCAGCGCCGCCCGGATGTCCGGCCACTCATTGGGCTGGATCTGAAAGCGGGGCTGCTCGATGGTGAGCAGATAAATGGTGCTGCCCGGTGGCAAGTTCCGGTGGATGATTTTGAGGTAGGGCAATGTGTAGGTTTGCACCAGCGCATCTTTGTATGACCAGAAAGTGGTCACTAGGATATTCTTGGGGCGCAGGTTTTTCATATTTTTTCTGCCAAAAGGCATGGGGTTTGGGGGCAGATAGCAAGGGATCCGCTCCCAAACCCATGTCACTACACTTTGGCCAATTCGTTTTTTAAGTGGTTGATCACCTCAATCTGAAAAGAATCCACTTGGTTGAGTTCGGCCAAGTAGAGCGATGCCCAGTCAGTGAGGTGAATAAAGTGCAGGGTCTGCTCGGCCAGCGAATCGCCCTTGAGCTCCAAATCATAAATGGATTGGGCCAATTGGGCAAAAATGGGTTTGCATACTTCCATCCGGACCTGTACGCGGGGATGGTTGAACGACGACTTGAGGTACACCACCGCCGAATGGGCAAACGTGGAAGCAGGCAAGTGCCAGCCCACCAGCTCATTGTGGTTCATTTCGGGGAAGATATTGACGTGCGCGAGTTGCTTGGCGTTTTCGTTGATCTGTTGCTGGAAACGGGTGGCCAGTGCGCCCAAGTTATTGTCGGCATACAAAAATGGCAATTTGCCAAACAACTGCGCGGCCAGCGTCTTGGCTTCGGCCTTGATCGCCTCGTTGTCCCGCACCACCCGGTCCAGCCCAGCGCGCAGCTCGGTCTTGAAGTGCGGCCCCACCAAACCATAGTGCATCAAGAAATAAAGTTGGTTGACCAACAGATAGGCCAGGTATTGGCGGGGACAATTTTGTTCCAAGGGCAATTTGGCCACGTCAAAACCATGGGCTTGGGCCAGTTCATAAAGCCTGCCCCCAGTGGTAGCGCAAGCGATTTTGGCCCCCCGGCGCAGGGCGGTTTCCACTACGGTCAAGGTCTCTTCGGTATTGCCCGAATGCGAGGCCGCAATGAGCAGGGTGTGCTCGTTCACATAGGCCGGCACTTCGTAGCTCTTGAGCACATCCACTGGGACGCGCAGTTCGTCGGTGGTGATGGCCTTCACAATGCTGCCACCAATGCCCGAGCCGCCAAGACCAGCAATGACTAAGTGGCGGATTTCGTGCTTGGGCGCAGTCACTTGCAAATTTTCGCCGATTTCAATGGCGCGGGCCAGTTGCGAAGGAAACTCCGCGATCAGGTTTTGGATAACACTCATTATTTGCGGTTTTAAAAATCCATTTGCGTAGCTCGGTAAGCCAATGAACCGGCTAATCAGGCGTAAAAATAGTTTTTTATTGTCATACTCAACCAAAAATGGTAGTGGTCAAACGTGATAGAAGGCGGCTATCTTGCGCTTGGTTCGGTGGATGGTTGGTACTTTCTCTTCCCCAATTGGTCAATAGCCAGGCTTGTTTTCGCTGACTTGTCGTGCCGGGTGGGGCGGGTGTATTGCACGATGTCGCGCTCAAATATTAAATTTGACCTAACTTTATTGTTAAATAACCCACTTTTGCCATGACCAAAGAAGAATATCTAAAGATCTGTTCCGAGCATTGGGACAAATTTGAAAAGGCCAGGGACAGCAAAGATTTTTACGAACTGGAAGTCAGCGTTGTTGCATCTGGTCGGCTGTTAATGAGGGACATCCTACAGGCCTCGGTTGGGGAAGTGCCCTCGGATCGGCGAAAAAAAAAACGATAACAACGACCCAGGGCCGCATTGAAATACCACACGGATCCGAACATGGAATGAAAAACAGCCCGTTCAACATGTCCCCCCTGTTGCAGGAGCACGCACTTTGGATGGGTCAGTTGACGGTGTACCAGGAGGCCTCCGACACGCTGGAAAAGTTTCACGGGGTTGACATGGGCCCAAGCCAGATCCAGAGGGTCTGCGATACTTATGGTGAAGCGGTGGGCCCACTGCCGGTGGTGGAAAAGTCTGGCAGTACAGCTGTTGGGTCCCCTGTCTACGCCCAGGTTGATGGGAGCATGGTGTTTACCGATGATGGTTGGCGGGAAGCAAAAGTAGGTCGGATCTTCAGGGGGGCGGACTGTAAAAAGGCCAAAGATGGCGAACGAAAGTGCATAGAACGATCCGAGTATGTTGCACAAATAGAAGATTGTGGGCACTTTACAGATCACATGGACGAGCAGCTGAAGCGCCTGGGGTGGCCCGAAACAGCAGTGCCGGTCTTTATCACCGACGGGGCAGCATGGATAGCAAACTGGATAAGGGAGAAGCACCCCAAAGCTGTGGCCATCCTTGATTTTTACCATGTCCTGGAGCGGTTGTCCGATGTTGCAAAGCCGGTAGTGCCAACAGGGGCCAAACGTAAGGAATGGTTGGAGGATCAAAAGGCAAGGCTTTTGGAAAATGACCTGGATGGTGTTTTGAGGGCGATCGGCAAACTCCCCACCGGGAACAAAACCGACATGGTTGCCAGGGGTGAACATGTCAACTACCTAAAAACAAACCGGTACCGGATGAATTACAAAGAATATCGGGCGGCAGGGTTGATGATTGGTTCGGGTGCCATAGAGTCGGCCCACCGGACGCTCATCCAATGTCGCATGAAAAGGTCGGGACAAAGGTGGACAATCAAAGGGGGAAACAACCTGCTCAATTTAAGGTGCCATTATAAATCCGGCCACTGGGATCAAGTTAAAAGTAAGGTCCTCTCAATGAAAAATGGTAGTATCAAAAATGCAGCTTAGAGCGACATCTTGCAATACACCCGGTGGGGCTGGTATTTTCCATTATGACAGGGGCAGCCCAAATTGCCCTGCCACAAAACTGCCAAAGTGTCAGTTTTCCCCCAATTCCACTGCTTGGCATATTGGTTGTTCCTAAGTGAATCATTAATTGGTTGTATTTAGCAATTCACCTCATACATAAAAGTAAAAACTTATTGAATCATGGGAAAAATCATCGGGATTGACTTGGGCACTACCAACTCTTGCGTGGCGGTAATGGAAGGCAACGAGGCAACAGTTATCGCCAACAGCGAAGGCAAGCGGACAACGCCTTCCATTGTGGCCTTCATGGACAACGGCGAGCGCAAGGTGGGCGATCCCGGCAAACGTCAAGCCATCACCAACCCTGTCAACACTGTCCAGTCCATCAAACGTTTTATGGGCAAAAAATACAGTGATGTGGGCAAAGAACTGCAAACGGTTTCTTACAAGGTAGAAAAAGGCAACAATGACACCCCCCGGGTGCGAATCGGTGACCGCCTTTATACCCCCCAAGAAATATCGGCCATCATTTTGCAAAAAATGAAGGCTACGGCTGAAGATTATCTGGGTATTACAGTTACGGAAGCGGTCATTACTGTGCCCGCGTATTTCAATGATGCCGAGCGTCAAGCCACCAAAGAAGCGGGCCAAATTGCCGGCCTCGATGTAAAGCGCATCATCAATGAACCAACGGCTGCTGCCCTGGCTTACGGCATGGACAAAAAGCACAAGGACATGAAAATTGCCGTGTTCGACTTGGGTGGTGGTACTTTTGACATTTCCATTCTCGAGTTGGGCGATGGGGTGTTTGAAGTCAAATCAACCGATGGCGACATCCACTTGGGCGGCGATGATTTTGATCAGTTCATCATCAATTGGCTGGCTGATGAATTCCTCCGCGACGAAAGCATTGATCTGCGCAAGGATCCAATGGCCCTCCAACGCTTGAAAGAAGCGGCCGAAAAAGCCAAGATTGAATTGTCCAGCTCCACCGTGACGGACATCAACTTGCCTTATATCATGCCAGTCAATGGCATCCCTAAGCACTTGGTGCGCCAGTTGAGCCGGTCCAAGTTTGAGCAACTGGTGGACAGCTTGGTGCAGCGCACGCTGGAGCCGTGCCGCCGGGCCCTGAAAAATTCGGGCTTGAACATTAGCGAAATCGATGAGGTGATTTTGGTGGGCGGCTCGACCCGGATCCCCAAAATCCAAGAAGAAGTAGAAAAGTTTTTTGGTAAGAAACCTTCCAAGGGCGTTAACCCGGATGAAGTTGTCGCCCTAGGCGCGGCCATTCAAGGTGGCGTGCTCACCGGTGAAGTGAAGGATGTACTGTTGCTCGACGTTACCCCGCTTTCGCTGGGCATCGAGACATTAGGCGGAGTTTTCACTCGCTTGATCGAGGCCAATACCACTATCCCCACCAAGAAATCGCAAGTGTTCTCCACCGCTGCCGACAGCCAGCCTTCGGTTGAGATCCACGTGCTGCAAGGTGAGCGCCAATTGGCCAAAGACAACCGTACCCTGGGCCGGTTCCACTTGGATGGCATTCCCCCGGCCCCGCGTGGTGTGCCCCAAGTTGAGGTGTCGTTTGACATTGATGCCAACGGGATTGTCAACGTTTCGGCGCTGGATCTGGGTACCCAGAAAAAGCAAAACATCCGCATTGAAGCCTCTTCGGGCCTGACCGATGCTGACATCCAGCGGATGCGCAACGAAGCCAAGGCCAATGAAGCCACCGATAAGTCCGAGCGCGAAAAAATTGAAAAGATCAATGGGGCCGATGCCATGATCTTCAACACGGAGAAGCAATTGAAGGAATACGCCGAAAAGTTGTCGGAAGGCAACAAATCGGCCATTGAGGCTGCCCTCAAAGACCTGCGCAATGCCCATGCCGCCAAGGATGTGGATGGAATTGACAAAGCAATGGAGGCCATCAATGCTGCTTGGAGTGCTGCTTCACAAGAGATTTACCAAAATGTGGGCAACAATGCCAATCCCGGAAATGGGCAACCCGGCGCCGAAAACGGGGCCAACAATGGCAACGCGGGCGGTAGCGGCGACTTCACCGATGTTGACTACGAAGAGGTGAACAAGAAGTAATGATTTGTTGAGGGTTTCAAGCTTTTTAAAGTTTGAAACCCTCCTTTATAGCCTCGGCTTTGCTGATAGGAATCGCTCAAAGAAAACGCTCCCAAATTTATTGGGGGCGTTTTTTCGTTTTGTAAGGAAGCGGGCCGGACCATGCTTTCGGTAAATGTGAAATACAAGGGGGGCTCACTGCTACCCCGAGGCCATTTTCCCGGTCGAGAACCCAGCCATCGTGTTCCTCCTCGGTTCGTTCGTGCCAACGGGCATAGAAGGGTGGCCAACTTTCATTCTCGAGAAGTGATGACCCAGGCACCAGCGATTTTTGGCACCCGGATAATGCTGTGGCCCAAGGCCCCACTAACCCGCCTTTTCGCTGGTTTTATTTTGCGGGGGAGGCAGAAGTTGGTTGATGCGGTGCTTTAGGGCGCATACTTCGGTCTTTAACGCTTGAAGTTCTGCGGCCAAGTCAGGGTCGCTCTGGCTCAGGTGATCAACCCCAATGCCCAATACGTGGCAAATTTTATCTAGCGTGGCAAATGACAGGGTCTGGGCATCGTTTTCCCATCGGCTGTAGGTTTTTTGGGAAACTTGGAGGCGTTGGGCCATGTACGCCTGCGAGTAGCCCCGTAACACCCGGAGGCTGCGCAACCGTTCGGGAATGGAAGAGAGCGGCAAGTTCATTGTAAAGTTTATTTGGGTTGTTGCTCATTGACGGTGAGAGTGGCAGATACAATAATGACCAAAACTAAGCAAAAGAGAGCAATATTGCAAATTTCACCGCACTTGTAACTTCGGTAGGCGGTCTAAATTAGTCGTTAAATGACTAATTTAGACATAGTAAAACAGGATTTCCTTATAGTTTAGGTCTAGTTTTGTCTTAATAATTTATTCTCACCCTTCACTCCCGTTGTATGAAACGTTTGCGCACCCAAATTTTTCTTTTTGCCATTTGCCTAGCTTTTGGTAGCTTCGCCATGTATTCTTGCACCAGTTATTTTGGTGATCAGGAGCCGCCCGTAGCGGTTCACCAAACATCGCCCAACCGGGCAACTCCCGGCCAGTATCCGTGGACGCCCGCCCAAGCTGCGATCAGGGCCAAGTTGTTGGCCGATCCAGATTTCATGCAGACAATGGTTGAACATAGAAAACTGGCCAAGGTGAAAATTGAGCGCATGTCAAAACTGTCCAAGGCAGAATTGAGGGCGGTATATGAAGCGTTTAAAAATGACAAAAGGCCGACTCTGGCAAGGTACAACGCCCGCAGGCTTAGGTTCAATACTGCCGAAGAAATAACGGCTTACGAGGTGAGTGCTAGGGCTTTGATGGTCAAATGGAAAAAAAGATTGTCCAAAGAGGAAAGAAAGGTATTAATGGATTTACGGACTGGTTTCTTCAAGGCCCTTGTTTATGAAGCAGCGAGCAAGCAAACTGTGCTGAGTAACGCCAGGACAGAGGAAGACTGCCCACCTGCATGTTGCCAAACGGAAGCCTGTTGCTACACCACACCCGAAATCTGTGACTGCCTGGGGTGGTGCGAAAATGATCAATATAGCTGTGAATTTCCTTATGAGACTGCCTATGAGGATTGTCGCAGGTCTGGAGAAAATGAGGATATTTGTAGATCTTATACCGATCCATTTATGGCGCAATGTCTAGAGGAGGGTACTAATTGCGCGACAAACTGTTTGAGTGATTAGTTACTGCACCGTTTGCCCAACCCTGGGCCAAGAAAGACGGATAACAGGCACAGGGGGGATCCTGTGCCTGTTATCCACCTAAACAAAGTTTTTCATACCTCACTCAAACTACACCAATATGCACCTTGCCACTAGATTACTAAAAAAGCTATTGTTTTGCGTCTGGCTTGGTCTTTTTTCCGTCCCCCTGTTTGCCCAAACCTCGTTTGAAGGCTGGGTGCGCTATGAGAGCCAAACCAGTGGCAGTGCCAATGTTGAGCATCGGTCGTGGGATACGCTCTTCATTACTGGTCATCGGGCGGTTAGTAAGTACACGACTGTAAGAACGTATCATTTGACTCGCGAGGATGTTACTAGGGAATCATTTCTGTATTTTATATATGCCCACGAAGAACGCCAATCGTATTTTCACCATACCCATCAATACGACAAGCCCTTTGACTGGAAGCCTGCCAGCGAGACCATTTTCCCCGACTCCATCGAGCAACTCCGCCGCCCCAAAGTTGAGGTGTTCCCGCTGGACAGCACCAAGGTGATCCTGGGCTACCTGTGCCGCCAGGCCGAGGTGCGGCTCACCTTCCCCCGGCCCGACACCCTCCCCAACACCCGGCGCACCATCGTGTTCTACACCGACCAGTTGCCCAATGTCTGGAGCGAGTTCAAGGGCCTGGGCGGGCTGCCGCTGGAGTACTGGTCGCACCAGCCCATGCCCGGCCGCCCCAATGGGTTTTGGTACCGGTACACGGCCACGGCCATTGGGCGCGGGCCGGTTCCCGAGGCCTATTTTGACCCCAAGTCCCTGTATCCCGGCCTCAGGGTGACCACCACCGTGTGGGACGGGGTGCTCAAGCCCCTCCAGATGCCCGAAAAAAGGGTGCGCCCCGTCAACCCAAAGTCGCCCTCGCAGTTGCGCAAGGCCAAGAAAAAGTACCCATGGTCGGCCAATGGTTGAGCAAGATGAAAAAGTTGTTTTGGTGGGTGCCCATCCTGCTGGCCGCGTGGTGGGCCATGGCCCGGTTGGGGGGCAACGGGCGGGCGCACAAACACCAATTGGCCGACTCGCTCTTGTGCTCCCTTTCCCCGGCGGTCGGGGAAGTGTTCCCGGCCCATCAATACCCCACCCCTGAGGTGTTGGCCATTGTTTATCCCGAGCTATTGCGATATTCGCCTGCCCAAGACTACATCGAGCGGGAAGTAAACCGCCGGCTATACGCCGAGCACAACCTGAAAAGCGAGGTGGACTTTTCCATGGGCTTGTTCCAGATGAAGCCTTCGTTTGCCGAGCGGTTAGAGGCTTATTTTCAGTCGGCTTTGGCCGGCCATCCCCGTGCCCCAGATTTTGCTTATGCGGAAAAAGATTCGGTCGCGCTGCGCAGTGCCCGGCTGGGCCGTTTGGCAGATGCCCGTTGGCAATTGATCTACCTGCGGGGATTTTACCACATTGTCCAGCACAGGTTCCCCCAATTGGCCACCTATCCCCCCGATAAGCGCGTGCGGCTGATGGCCTTGGCCTACAATGCGGGCTTCCACCTCCCCGAAGCACGTTTGTGGCAATGGGAAAACGTCAAGTATTTTCCCAATGGCGAGATGGCCGGATTGATGGGCCAGCCCAATACGCATTCCTACGCCGATCTAGCGAGTGAGTTTTTCAAGCGAGGTAAGTAGGCAGGGTAATCGGGGCCAATAATTGAGGCTTTTGCCTAATACGCGCGGGCCCGTCAAAATTGCCCGCAATGCCTTATCTTTGGCCCGACCGTAAAACCAGACCATGAAAACCCCCACCATAAAATCCACCACCGTGCTGGCCGTGATGCACAACGGCGAGATCGCCATTGGGGCCGACGGCCAAGCCACCATGGGCAACACCGTGGCCAAAAACAACGTGCGCAAAATCCGCAAGCTCCATGAGGGCAAAGTGATCACCGGTTTTGCCGGGTCGACCGCCGATGCTTTTACCCTGCTCGATCGGTTTGAAGAAAAACTGGGGGCCTACAACGGTAACTTAAAACGCGCCGCCATTGAATTGGCCAAAATGTGGCGCACCGACCGCTATCTGAGCAAGCTGGAGGCGATGCTCATCGCTGTGGCCAAGGACGAGATGCTGATCATCTCGGGCACGGGCGATGTGCTGGAGCCCGACAGCCAAGTGGCGGCCATCGGTTCGGGCAGCATGTACGCCCAATCGGCGGCTTTGGCCCTCAAACGCCATGCCCCGCACCTGAGCGCCGAGGAGATCGTGCGCGAAGCCCTCACCATTGCGGCCGATATCTGCATTTATACGAACCACAATTTTATCATTGAAAAAGTCGTTTAAAGGTTGGCCTGACGGCCAGGCTGCTTTCTATACCGATAGCCCTGCTCAGGTGGGCGGAAGAAAGCCGGATTTATTTACCAAGTGAAGTCCCCAAAACCCCAAAGTGAATGGTTCTCTATAATGTAACGATCAACGTGGACGACAGCATCCGCGAGGAATGGCTAAAGTGGATGAAAGAGGTCCACATTCCCCATGTGCTGCAAACCGGGCTTTTCTTGCACCACCGGATC
>JAYUVL010000184.1:0-6834 GCA_043754075.1 Cytophagales bacterium
TATCGTTTCCCGCACCTTGTACTGGGTGGGCGGTACAGTGGGCAAGACCCTCAGTTCGTTCAACTGGTCGGATCCCAATAATTGGCGTACCACCAGCGGGGCAGTGGCTGCACCACCAGTGTGCCCCCCGACCAGCATCGATGATGTAATTTTTGACAATAACTCGTTTAGCGCGGGCCCTGGGGCCAACGAAGTGCTATTAAATGCCGAAGGTGTCGGAGTAAATGCCATCCAGCCCGCTTGCCGTAGCATGATATGGCTCAATAACATTACCAATATGCCACGTCTGAAGCGTTCCAGTGCGGTTTCGCTGGGGATCTATGGGAGTTTATCCCTCCAGCCCCCTGCACTGATGCAAACCAACGGCTATGCTATTCCATCAGAGAATATTTCCACTCTGCCCGTAGTTTTTAATGCCGCCACTACTGGCAATACGATTACAACGGGTGGTCATACATTAGGCGCTGCCATTTTCAACAATGTTGGTGAGTGGCAGTTACAAGACCCCCTCACCACAGCGTCTTTCGTCCAAATGTATGCAGGCACACTTTACACTTACAACCCGCCCGCGACAGGAGCTACGGTCTATCAACCAGTAACTACCCCCAACCTGAACTTAATAGGTGGAACGTTCAATATGGGCCGGTCACAAGTTAGTTTATTGGGGAATATTTTTGATTTCGTTGGCGGCAACATCGTAGCCATAGATGACAATATTTGCGGTACTTTAGCCGATAACGCGGGGCGTTTTTTGTTCACTGCCAGTGGCAATATTCTACTCAATGTGGGCAATGTAGGGTACAACTTCCCCGATTTCCATATTCCCAATTTAGGGGCTGGCAGTAGTTTCACGGTGAATGCGCCGGGGACCAACCGGCTCGTCTTCCGGGATATTTCTGCCGACCAGAATGGGATTGTGTTCAACATGAATGGCATTGCCCCCAAAACGTTTGGGCGAATCAGTTTTCAGAACAACACGCAGGTAAATTTTAATGGTACAACGTTTCCATTGGCCGGCTGGAGCAGCCCAACAGTTCCGACCAACATCAATATCTTTCAGTGCGATGTGAGTTTTGGCACCGGTACCAATGCGGTGTTCAACCATACCAACCGGTTTATGGGCAATTTTACTATTGCCAGTACTACGGCCGGGGCCAATGCGGTGAGGTTTTCGGGCAGTAATGTATTCAATCAACAGTTTACCGTAACGGCCAGCCCGGGCAATGTGACCATTGGCCAATCCAACACTGAAGTTAACCGTTTTCAGGGTGCATTCGCATTAAATGGCGCTCCCAATAACCTCAATGTTACTGGTACTGCCGGCGCCGGGCCGGCGGGGGTCATTTTTGAGAACACTGTTTTGGTAAACTCGACTCAAACTAACCAAACCACGGCCAATTTTGCTGCCTCGGTGGAATTTAAAAACAATGTGTCGTGGGGCAGTTTTGCCGGGGGAACGACTACCAACCCCATCAATTTTGAAGGACCAGTGGACATGTACGATGGGGACGGAGATGGATTTGGGGCGCCTACTGGCCGCCTGTTCCAAACCGGGACCGATAGCCGTCTGGTGTTTGGCAGTGACTTGATCCCCATTGGCGTCACTCCGCCCAATGCCGCCACTGGGCGACGTGCCGATTTTCGCAATTTGGAACTGGGCCTCAACACTTCGGCCCAATTCAACGGACTATCCACGTACGACAACTTGATCCTGAAAGATTTTTCATCCATTGAGTTTGCCAACGGCAACAATGTCGCCCCGGTATTGGCCAATACAAATGAAATCCGCGAACAGTGGAACACGGACATCAGCGGGGATCAGACTTGTGCCCAGGGAGCCATCCGCATTGCTTCCAACCGCTTCGGGGTGCAGGCCCACTTGCGCGTCAACCGCAACCACGATGCGGACAACAACACCAATGCACCCACCCAGTACCGCCGGCTACGCAACACGCTGGTGCGGGATATCAACAAAGTCGGCCTAGTGGCCGGTGATCCATACTTGGCCACTGTCCCCGTTACGCGGGTTCAGATATATCCCGGCGATATTGCCAATGTGGCCAACAACACCGAATATGTTTACGTAAGCCGCACCCCTCCGGTAGTATTCAGTGCCAGTGGAGCAGGTATAGACTTTAATCCGGTGGAAATCCTCCCCTTGCCGCCAAGACAAATCTACTACTGGGTGCGCAGCCCCAACCAACGCACCGGGGGCATCAACAATGCCAGTGGCGGGTGGGGTGATTTGGGCCTAGACAACCACTGGGCCAAGAACGATCCCAACGGTCTGCCCTCCGGCTGTATCCCTACCGCCTATGATTCGGTAGTGTTCTACAACTTTGGGGCCGATGCTGCCAATGTGACTGCGCTGTCGATCGTTGACCTCAACCGTTTTAACCTAACAACTGGCGGAATTGGGATGACCCCTACCAGTAAGCTGTTTCGCTTCGTTGGCACTGATGATGTGAGCCTACGAGTGTTTGGGGCGCACTATGTGGATCCCACGGTGCCCGTTGCGAATCTTGACAACCAATTCTTGGGCACTGTCGAGTACACGGGCTACAATGCCTCAGTCCGGGTAGCGGGTGCGGGTGGGTCGGTCAAGGAACTCCGAACCGGCAACCGCTTCCGTTTTGCGGGGCCAGTCCTGTTCAACAGCAACTTGGACCGTTGGGTCCTGCGCGACCATTTTGACATCAATGGGGGTACCCGGGGGGATTTGACCATTGCCTATGGCATTTTGGATGCGGGCGATGCCGACGGGGCGGGGGCCAACCCCTACACTATCAGCCTGGAAGGCGACTGGCGGATTCTGGCCCGCACTACGGCCAATCAATCCTCGGCCCTGCGCCGCCCCTTGTTTATCCCCCGGCGGAGTACCGTTAGCTTTGATGGCAACGGCTATCGCCAGACCATCCAACTCGACGATCAAACCAAGACCAATCTAGTGACTACCGATGGGTTGGCCACTGCCACCGACTGTGTGGAGTGTACCCAATATGTGGTGGGGGCACAAGCATACCCAAATATCGTGGCCACCGATCCAGCCACTGGCAACCGCTCGTATGGGAGCAGCCCTTACGCTACCGATGCCAATGACCCTCTCATCGCCGCCAATTTGAGCAATATCATCTCCTGTTCGCGCAGCCCGTTCTATAATTTGGAGGTCAACAAACCCTACAATGCCAATAGCAACAACCTCGAGG
Organism: Cytophagales bacterium; assembly: GCA_043754075.1. Lineage (GTDB taxonomy): Bacteria > Bacteroidota > Bacteroidia > Cytophagales > Thermoflexibacteraceae > JALONO01. The sequence goes on from JAYUVL010000184.1 coordinate 3,207, forward strand.
TGCAGTTGCAGAGCATCATATCCATCTACAATGACCTGCGCCTGACCAGTGGCCAGTTGAACGATAATGGGCAGCAGATCCGGGGCAACTATTATAACCCAATCAATGCGAGCGGGGGGAGCATTTTATTGGCCAATAACACTAGCCTCATTATTGGGACTGGCAACCAAAATTCGGTTTTCCCCACTTGTTATCGCTCTGAGCGGATCACTTTGTCTGGGGCAGGTGAAGTATACACCCCCGATAATGCGAGTGGCAATTATGCCCCGGTGGACCCCACCGCCTTTTTTGGCCGGGGGGGCAACAATCCGTCCATTGTGCAATACAGGTCGGACAACCAGCAAATAGTAGCTGGCCAAATGCCTCGCAGTAGCGTTTTCCCCCCTGCCAGCATACAAGTAATCAACGTTGGACCAGCTACTTATGGCACAGTGGCCTTGTTTACTAACAGCGGGGCTGGTGCTTATAAAGATTTGGCTGGATCGGGTGGAATCACCATCAACGGATCTCTGTTCCTACATAGTGGAATTTTACGCGATATGGGAAATCAGATCAGGGGCAACGGTTTTGCCAACCAAGCAGGAACCGGCACACAAGCCCCTACCAATAATAAAATTTGGATGAATACTATCCCCAACCAATCAGTGTTTATGCTTGGAAGTGGCAATTTGGTGGCCGGGGTAACAGGCACTACACCAACCGGCGTGATTTCCTACATCGCGCCTGCTGGTATTACGGTGCCCACATCCGTTACCAATCTAGCAACGAGTTTCCCTACTTTTACCCCCGTTGGTGATTTTAATCCCCTTAACCCAAGTACGGGAGGTAAAATGCAAATGGGGGAAAGCACTGTAATTTACGCTGCTGGCTCCGGTGAAGTAAACATGCATCCTAGCGGTTCGGCCACAATAACGGTCAACCCTGCAGCCCCAATAGCACTACAACCAGTCCAAGAGGTACTGGCCGGATTTTCCTACTCAAGGCTGCAAATGCGCAAGTCCGATGGTGTCCTTGCTAGTACTACAGTGCTCAAACGGGTAGTCGCCCCCACGGTAGTGCCCACTGGTATAACGCCGCCCTATTCATTGATCGTGAACAATTCTTTGTCAATCCAAGAAAGGGTCAACCTGTATGACAATGGGATCCAAATTACCAGTACTGTCCCTTCACAGCCCCAAGTTAGTGTTGTTGCCAATTCCCAATTGACCCTGGGCAACGATAACACCGGCACCAATTTCTCGCCCCAGTTTGTTCGGGCCAATACTAGCTTGGACCCCACCAGCACTGTCATGTACCTGACCGGGCACTTGGCCCCTACCCTTAATGCATCTGGTGCCAGACAGCTCATCTCCAGTGAACCCAACTACGGAAACTTGGAGGTGCGGGACTTTTCCACTGGTTCTAATCCTTTGATTCGCAAGGAATTGACCAGTGCACCAGCATTTACCATGCAGGGCAATTTGTTTGTGGGCCAGCACAACCTTTTGGCTGACACCCGCAACCAACTCCGCACTACTGGTAGCGGGAAGTTGTTTACTTTGGAAAATGGCAATTTGGGCAACACCCAAGGTCAAACTCACCTAGAACTTGGCTTGCCAACCGTAGGCGGCACGGCCACCAACCTGCCCACTGGGTTTGCCAATGTGCTGATTAATGACAGCACCACAGTTATCTACAACGATGCGAACCAGCAAAATGCAGGTTTGGCGGCCCAGAACATTAGTTTCTGGAACCTGTTTTTCGCTGGGGATGGGGCTACCGCGCCCAGTGCCATCCCAGATCCGTTGGGAACCAATACCAAAAGGTTGTTGGGTACTATCGGAGTACGCAACGCGGCCATCATACGCCAAAATGTGAGCGTGTATGACAATGGCTTCCAGATCAGCGGCAATGCCAATGTATCGGTCAATCCTCTGTTCATTATGTCACAAGGGGCCAACCTTATGCTGGGAAATGCGGCAGCCACCGTTTTTCCTACCCAGTTTATCCGGGGCCGCATCGCCTTGGATCGGTTGAGCACCGTTTTTTACCAATCCAACTTGGCACAGGACGTGTCCAACCAACCCAGCTATGGCAACTTGATCGCCCGGCGGTTTGATAATTCAGTCGCTGCCTTGATCAACAAAACAGTGCAGGGCACCCAGGTGGATGTGCCAGTGCGGGCCCAGTTGCGGATTGAGGACTACAACCACTTGATTGACAATGGCTATCAAATCTTGGGCAACAATACCGATAGCCTCACCATGGCCAATACGGGCCGATTGACCCTTGGCACTCCCACGGTTGCCACCCTGTTCCCAACCGCTTACCTGACCAACCTGATTAACCTGTATGCTTGGACCCCTGGCAACCTTACCGTGCCCTTGCCAAAAACCCAACAAAACACCGTAGTGTACAATGCCAATAGTGCTACCCAAGTGGTGGCTGGGCCAGTGTTGGGAGTTGGGCCAGGTGCAGCGGGCACCTCCCCCTCGGCCTATGGCAATGTGGAGTTGCGGGCCACTGCGGCGGTGACCAAATCGCTCGTGGCAGCTATCAATGTCCGGGGCAGCCTGATCATTGGGGACAATAACACCCTGGATGCCAATCCCGCCAATTACAACATCAACCTCAGCGGTGACTGGTTGGTTGAGAACAATGGGGCTTTTACGGCTCGGGCGGCTCAGGTGGTGTTTGATGGCACGGAGAATGAGCAAATAGTCCGATCCAATAACCAACCGTTCTATAATGCCGAAGTAGCCAAGCTAGGATCGATTGGAGTGGGCTTCTCGGCCACTACTCTCGGCTTTCCCTTGCGGATCACCAACCGTGGGGTTTTTACCAGAGGGCATTTCGCTTCGGCCAATGGGCGGGAAGTGGTGTTTGCCGCGGGCTCGGGAGTAACCGGCGCCGGTAGTGGGTTCTTTGCATCTGGCTACAGCGGATCCGGGCCTACGCCCCCCGCTCTGACCCTGACCGATGGCCCCACCGATGCCAGCCACGTGATCGGGCCAGTGCTCAAAGAGGGCAACACTGCTTTCTTCTTTCCGATTGGCAACGGCAGACGCTATGCCCCGTTGGCGGTGAGCCAGTTGACCAGTCCTGCCTCCGCGTTCCGGGCCGCTTACTATGGCTTTGGGGCTTCGACCATTGGGGCTGATGTAACCATCCGCCAGCAACCCCCCTTGGTGGATGTGAGCAACTTGGAATTTTGGACCCTTGACCGAAAGGCTGGTGCCGACCAGCCCCATGTGACCCTAACCTGGGAAAACGTGCGCAGTGGTAATATCAACCAGCCAAGCGCGACCCAAGTGGCCCAGTGGTACAACCGCCCAGGTACCCGTTGGTGGACGCGTGGAATCTCGAGCTATGTCAATAGCAGTTTCCGGGGAGCGGTCATGTCCGGGGTGATTGTTGACAATATTGACAACCCCACTGATGCGCAATATCAAAACCCGTTTACCATCGCTTCTGAATCCGAACTGAATTTGTTGCCTATTCAATTGTTAAGCTTTGAGGCCAAGGCCGACCCCGCCAACCGTCAAGTACAATTGCACTGGGCAACTGCCCAAGAGGTGGACAATGCCTTCTTTACCCTAGAGCGCAGCACCGATGGGCGGAATTTTACCGCGTTCAAGCAAGTGCCCGG
>JAYUVL010000185.1:0-5825 GCA_043754075.1 Cytophagales bacterium
CAAGGGCTTGCGTCCCCTGCTCGCGCTCGATGTGTGGGAACATGCCTACTACCTCAAATACCAGAACAAACGGGCCGACTACGTAACGGCATTTTGGAATGTGCTCAATTGGGCCGAAGTGGAGAAGCGGTTTGTGACCAAATAGCCCGCGGGAGTTTGGCCAGTTTCAGTACGGGACCGGCTCCAGGGCGCAATGGGCGTTTTCTTTCGAAAAACGCCCTCAAATGCCCAATCGGGCCCGGATCTGTCCAATCGTGCGGGCTTCGGCGGCGGATGTTTCCTCCGCAGCATCGGCAAACAAGTAGATCACTTCCAACACTGTTTCCTTGATTTGGGGCATTTCGGCAAGGTAGTTGGCCAAGGTCTCCATGAAGGGGGCCTCCCACTGGTGGTGGTGGAGCAAATAATCCAGATCGGTGGTGAATTGTTGTTGGAGTTGGGCGCGGGCTGCGCGGTCGGGCAGTTCTTGGTCGAACGTGTCGGCCATGGCCTTGGCGATAAAGGTGACAAAGATCCTTTCCTCCTCTTGCAAATGCGCATCGGCGTTCACTACCAACAGCACCGGAAAAAAAGTGAGCAAAGTAATAAATTGCTCGCGGGGCAGCACAGAACCCGCCTGTGGCTGATATTGGGCGTGCAGTCGCGAAATGGAGTCGTTGAGTTGGGTGGATGCCATCGGTTGGGGGTTGACACTGTGGCGGAATTGGTGCAAATTTGTTCTAAAGTTTGACTAAAGTCAATGATACAGATGAAAAAGAAGATTGGCTGGTGGTTGGGTTGGGCCTGCTTGGTGGCTACTTCCGCATTTGCCCAAAACAGCCCCGCGCAGCCGGATCCGTTATTGCCCTACCTGAATTTTTTGGTCACCGATCACAATTTTGGAACCATCCAACCGGGCACAGTGGTGGAGTTCACTTTCAAATTTACCAACACGGGCAAAACCCCACTTTTGATCGCCCATGTGCGCACTACCTGCGGCTGTACGGCCACTGAGTGGACGCGTACACCCGTTGCCCCCGGTGAGCGGGGGTTTGTTACTGCCCGCTTCAACACCTCGGGCACATCGGGCCAGCGGCACAAAGTGATCACGGTGATTTCAAATGCGGCCAACGAGCAGCAGCGGATATGGATCCGGGCCAATGTGGTGGCCAGCACGCCCTGACCCTTGGTAGTTCCTTCCCATTTTTAGACCCCAGCCCATGCCAAAAACCAGGTTTATCCTCAACCCCATTTCAGGTGGGGCCCATGCGGGCCGGCAGCGCCAAGCGCGGGTGTTGGCATTCATCGAGCGGCACCGGCTCGATGCTGACATCGCCCTTACCCAACACCCCAAGCACGCCACCACGCTGGCCCGGGCCGCCGTGGCCGAAGGTTATGAACTGGTGGTGGCGGTCGGGGGCGATGGCACGCTGAACGAGGTTGCTCAAGCCTTGGTGAACCAGCCCGTCGATTTCGGACTGGTCCCCAGTGGCTCGGGCAATGGTTTTGCCCGGCACCTGGGCCTTCCCCTCGATTTTGACCAAGCCTTGGCCGTGCTCCTGCGCGGGCAGGTCCAGCGCGTGGACTCGGCAATGGCCGGGGGAATCCCCTTTTTCAATGTTTTTGGGACTGGGCTGGATGCAGAAATCGCCCGACGGTTCAACCAGTCGCCCCAACGCGGGCCGCTGCCCTACTTCTGGCTGGGCTGGCAAACCTGGCGCAACTACCGGCCCACCTACTATGAGCTGGAACTGGACGGCCAAGCGGTTTACTCGAGCGAGGCGGCGCTGATCTGTGTGGCCAATATCTCCCAATATGGCAACAATGCCCAGATCGCCCCCGGAGCCGATGTCACCGATGGCCAGCTCGACGTAGTGGCCATTCGGCAAGCCAACTTCGGGGCCTCGGTCCAATTGGCGCGGCGGCTGTTTGCCGGATCGCTGCTTCAGCACCCCTTGGTGTGGCACCGGCGGGCATCGTCGATCCGGATCGGGTTGCCCAAGGGGGCCGCCGCCCACACCGACGGCGAACTTCACGATTTTGGCCCACGGGTGGAAATCAACTGCTTGCCCCAAAGCTTGCGCGTACGGGTGTGAGCGGGCTGCCGGCCTTGACCAAAGGCCCAAGCAATCAATAAGGCCAAGGGAATTGACAAAAGGCAAAATTCCCGGCCGGCAATGCGCCAGACCGGGAATTTTGTCCCACCCAAAGGGTTGGTTTAGTTGGTCGGCACGGTCTTGTTATCGCGGAAGGCCACGATGAACAGCACCAGCACCACAGCCGCAATGCTCGCTGGCACCAGCCAAATGCTGGCCCAGTCCTTGACCCCATTGGTAGTGTAGATGGCCGTTACTTTGCCCGCCAGGATGGATCCGATGAACATCCCGATCCCATACGTGGCCAGTGAAATGAGGCCCTGGGCCTGAGATTTGATCTTGCTCCCGGCTTTGTTGTCGGTGTAAATCTGTCCGGTGACAAAGAAGAAATCAAAACACACCCCGTGGAGCAAGATCGCAACATAAAACATCCACTCGCCCGCGCCCGCATCGCCGTAAGCAAAACCCGCGAAACGCACAATCCAGGCCACCAACCCAGCAACGAGCATCCATTTGACCCCCAACCGCACAAAAGCCAAGGGAATGAGCAACATGAAGAATACTTCGGAAGCTTGGCCGAGCGACATTTTATTTTCCACATTGGTCATGCCCGCGTCGGTGAGGGAGGGATTGGCCATGGCATAATAAAAAGAAAGCGGGATACAGATCAGGATCGAGGAGATGAAAAAGATGACGAAAGAACGATCGCGGAACAGCACAAAAGCATCAGCCCCGATAATTTCGGCAAAACCGGCGGGGCCTTTGGCCGTGGGCGGCGTGTCGGGCAAGAAGAAAGCAAAGACCCCAAGCAAAACGGCTGATACCATCGCGATTTGGAAAATGGCCACCTGATCGCCCACGCCCCAGAAACCCACGAGGTTGGTAACGGCGATCCACGCCACCGTGCCCATGACCCGGATGGCGGGAAATTCCTTTTCGGGGTTGCTCATTTGCCGCATGGAAATGGAACTGGTGAGCGAAATGCAGGGCGCAAAACTGAGGCAATAAGCCAGCATCACCCAGTAAAAAGCATCGGGATCCTTGATCTGGGTGAGCCAGAACAGCAGAGCCGCGCCCAGCAAATTGAGCACGCCCAGCACCTTTTGGGCCGCAAAATAGCGGTCGGCGATCATCCCGACAAAGAAGGGCGCGACGATCATGGCTACCGAAAATGCGGCGTAGGCACTGCCCACCTGATCGCCAGTGGCCGAGAGCTGGGTGAAGAGATATTTGCTCATTTGGCCATACCAAGCCCCCCAGACAAAGAACTGAAGGAGCATCATGGCCGAAAGTTGAAACCGTATGGTGTTGTTCATGAGAGTAGTTTTCACTTTGACTGCCGAGCAAAGTAGGTAAAAACTGGGATAACTCAAATAATCGGTGAGGCAAAAAAGTAGTTAATTTCTTGTTATCATTGCAGCCATGGTTGTTATTGTCCATTTTTTATGATGCAAACCCTTCATTTACAGTCCCATCCGGCGCTAGCCGCCAATCAATTGCCCGAAAAAATCCTCCAATTTGGGACGGGGGTCCTGCTGCGGGGCCTCATTGATTATTACGTTGACAAAGCCAACCGCCAGCAACTTTTTAACGGGCGGGTGCTGGTGGTCAAGTCCACGGCGGGCAGCGCCGCTGATTTTGAGGCGCAAGACCATCTCTATACCCAGTGCCTGCGGGGGTATGAGCAAGGTCAATATGTGGAAGAAACCGTCATCAATGCGGCCATTTCCCGGGTGCTGTCGGCCAATGACCACTGGGCCGAGATAGTGCGGGCCGCCAGTGGGCCCGACCTGGAAATAGTGGTGTCCAACACGACCGAAGTGGGCCTGCAATACGTGGAAGAAAGTATTTTTCAGCAGCCGCCCGCCTCGTTCCCCGCCAAACTGACCGCCGTGCTCTATGCCCGCTACCAACGGGGGGCCAAGGGCCTGATCATCATTCCGACCGAATTGATCCCCGGCAATGGCCCGTTATTGGCTCAACTGGTGATCCAATTAGCCACCTTTAACCAACTTGGCGACGCCTTTATCGACTGGGTGAAACGGGAGAATGTTTTTTGCAGTTCGCTGGTGGATCGGATAGTGCCGGGCACGCCCAAACCGGACGAACTGGCCCAACAATGGGCCCAATTGGGCTACGTTGATCGGCTGTTGATCCACTCCGAGGTTTATGGGCTGTGGGCCATCGAGGGTGACGAGCGGGTGGCCAACGTGCTGTCGTTTGCCCAAGCGGATGCGGGGGTGGTCGTCGCCCCGGACATTGCCCACTACCGCGAGCGCAAGCTCCGCCTGCTCAACGGCACGCACACCCTGAGCGTGTGCCTCGGCTACCTGCGGGGGCACAATACCGTACTGGCCTGTATGCAAGACCCCGAAATGGCCGATTTTTTCCAGACTTTGATGATCAATGAAATCGTCCCCACGCTGCCTTCGGGCACGCCCGAGGGCAACCTAACCTTTGCCAACGAAGTACTGGATCGCTTTCGCAACCCCGCCATTGTGCATTATTTGCTCAACATTACCTTGCAGGCTACCTCCAAGATGAAAATGCGGAACGTGCCCACCCTGCTGCGCCAAGTGGAGAAGTTTGGCCACGTGCCGCCTTACATGGCCCGGGGATTTGCGGCCTACCTGCGCTTCATGAAAGCGGAAAGTCACGAAAATGGTCAATATGTTGGGCGGCGCGGCAGTGACTCCTACCCGATCCAAGATGACAGTGCGGCCTATTTCTACACAACCTGGCAGGCCAACCCCGAGCCAGCCGCGCTGGTGGCGGCCGTCGGGGCCAATGCCCCACTGTGGGGAACCGATTTGACCCTGCTCCCCGGCTTTGTGGGGCAAGTAACGGAAGAACTGTACCGCTTGATGGGTTAAACGGTCCATTTTTAGCGCCATGCCCCCTTTATCGCTAATTTATTGTTTATTTGCCCTAGTTAAAAGTTGAGATAAAACCGTTAAACTAGCACACTGCGTGATGACTTATTGTTTGGCAATCAAAGTAAAACAAGGTATTGTGGGCCTGGCCGACACCCGGCTCACTTCGGGAAACGAGTTTTCGGTTGCCAAAAAAATAACCATCCATCAGAATGGCCAACGGCACTCCCTGTTCATCATGACCTCCGGGCTGCGCTCGGTGCGCGACAAGGCGATCACCTATTTCAACGAGGCCATCGAGGAGTCCAGCCAGAATTTCAGCAGACTGTACAAAGCCGTCAATGCCTTGGCCGAGCAGTTGCGGCGGGTGGCCCAAGAAGATCGGTCCGCCCTGCAAGAAGCGGGGCTGCGGTTCAACCTCTACGCCATCATTGGTGGGCAGTTGGAGCAAGATGCCGAACCCAAACTGTACCTGCTCTACCCCGAGGGCAACTGGGTGGAAGTGGGCGAAACCTCCCCCTTTTTCATCATTGGCAATTCGGGCTATGGCCGGCCCATTTTGGTGCGCACCATCGATTACAACCATACTTCGCTGCCCTTTGCGGTCAAGGCGGGGTTTATGTCCTTTGATGCCACCCGGCTCTGCTGCAACGATGTCGATTACCCGGTCGATGTGGTGATGTATGCGCGGGACAGCTTTCACCTAACCGAGCACCGGTTTGAGCGCCACCACTTCGAGCACATCTCCAACCAATGGAACAAGGATCTAATCGGGTCCATCCACCGGATGCCCGATGAATGGATGAACCCTATGATGCAAAAATGGGAATCCGAGCAGTGGGCCAAGCAAGCCCTCCGCATTTCGACCCCGGAATAG
>JAYUVL010000186.1:0-5897 GCA_043754075.1 Cytophagales bacterium
GGGCTTTGGGAGGTAGTGGAAACGATTCGTTCCATTTCAGGCTTATGAATTTGGACAGTCGTTTCACCCCAAAGTTAAGATCGGGAAATTAACGGGTGATGAAGCGGCGATTAATTAATCAACAACTTCAGCACCCCTTTCTACGCTACCGGCCCCAGTTTTATTAGGCCCCGAAGCGTTGGAGCAATGCCTCCCGGGAAATGTCTTTCACCCTTCCATTTTCACAAAACAGGACCCGGGCGGGGTGTCGTTTCAAGAAGCCATGATTATGGGTGGCCATCAGGATGGCCGTGCCGCTCCGGTTGATCCGGACAAAAAGATCAAGAATCTCGGCCGAGACGGCCGGATCCAAGTTGCCGGTTGGCTCATCGGCAAGCAGGATGTGTGGCTCGTTGATCAGGGCCCGGGCAATGGCCACCCGCTGCTGCTCGCCGCCCGAGAGTTGGTGGGGCATTTTTTGTTGGGCGGTTTCCAGTCCCACCATCATCGTCACGGTGCTCAAGCGCTCCTTCATTTTGGCTTTGCTGCCCCACCCAGTGGCCCGCATCACGAAGAGCAAGTTTTCGGCCACCGTACGATCGGCAAATAACTGAAAATCCTGAAAAACAACTCCAATCCGGCGGCGCAGTTGTGGTATTTGATCCCGCTTGAGCTTGTGAAGGTGATATCCAGCTACTTCGGCTTCCCCGTTGGACAAGGCCAAATCCGCGTAAAGGGTGCGCAATATGGAACTTTTACCGCTCCCCGTCTTGCCCACCAAATACACAAACTCTCCTTTTAAAATCTCAAAATTCAATTGTTGAATCACTACGCTGCCGTCTTCCTGCACCACACTAACATCCTTCGCCTTGACAACAGCGGTTTGATTGGTCAAATCCATACGTACAAAGTGCGAGGGGTAAATAACTAAGTTCAGCCAGATGAAACAATTATGTTTTGTTATTATTTGATTGTGTTCCTTGAATTTATGCTACAAATACAAATTTAGTTTAAATGCTTTAGAATTTTTCTATCATTGACTGGATTATTTCAAGGAAATATTCCCCTTTACCGGGCCCGACCCAGTTCATTTCGCGGATTTCGGGCGCATGCAGGGTATCGTAATAGTGATCAGGGGTAATGTAGCCGGTGTAGCCCCCGTTGAAACTAGTGATCAGCAATTGTTTGTGCCTTCGCTGGGCCACCGGAGCCAATTCGGCCATCAACTCGCCCGAAAAGTCGCAAGGAGTTCCGATCAAACGCAGCTCATTGATTTTTAGTACATTTATCCACAAATCGCGCTGGCCAAACAAGGCATCAAAGACCGATGATCGTACCCGGATCCGGTCAGTGATCCTGAGTTGGGCCTCCCCCAAGTCCACGGGCAAATGCCACATCCCCAGCGATTTGACCTGGGCCACGGACAGCGTATCCAGACAGGGCAAAGCAGCTTGGGCCAAGCCCTCCCCTACCCGTTTGGCCATGGGGTAGCCATCACTTGGCCCCTCCCAGCGCGGCGCGTGGCTGGCCACCATGCCTGCCCCAAACATGGCAAACTCGACTTTGCCACTTTGTTCCAAGGCATCCACCAAGTAGCCGGGATAATCGCGGCCCACCTCCAACACCGTAGGATCGGTACAGGTAGGATGCGCCTGGTAAGCCGCTAGCACCGCTGTTTGGCCCGATTGGGCCACGATTTTGAGCAAGCGCAAACCAGCATCCACCCGCCCACCGTCCAGCAAGCGGTGGTGCACAAAGGCGGGCACTGCCACTTCGCCATAGCCAATTTGGGCCGGACGGGCCAATTGTTGGGCCAACGCTAAGGCCACGGTGACGGCTTTGACCAACCCGTCCACCATTTTTTGATCATACTTGCCCGCCAATAAGTAGCCCGCGGGGTATCCGGCCCAGCCACCAGTACCATTATGGGTATGAGTGGCAGCCCAATAAATGTGTTGCTTTGCTACTCCACTCCCGGCCAGCACCTCGGGCAAGGCTGCCACCACTGCTGGTGGAAAAACTGCCAGATCCGCACTGACAATTGCCATTCGCACCTGATCCTTTTCCAAATAAATGGCCCGGACATACAAGGAATCGTGGATCTGCTGAAAATCCGAACGGCTGATCCCATACCCGGCCAAAGGGCTGGATTGGCCGGGCGTGATGTTCACCTTGGCCCAGCCAGCCAACAATGGCCCTGCGCCCTGAGCGCTGTCCACCTGACCAAGCCCCGCCGACAAACGCGCCATTGTAGACTGATAGTAAGCAGTTTGGCGATAGGGGGTGGTATCGACACCAGTAAATAGCAGCAGGCCCAAACCGAGAACCAAGGCTATTGCCAGTAAACCAATCCGAAAAATTTTAGGATAAAAGTGCAAAGTGCCCACGGTTTTGTGCCTCAAAAGTACTAGATTAAAGGCTGAATTGTGTTTTCCCCAAGTTTTGTCGTTCTAAACCCGTTATGTGTGAGCCTCGCGATAGCAAAAAACCATTGCTTTCATTTTTTGTATTGGTTGAGCAATTTTACCAAAAGTACCAGCATTGGCCCCAGCAATCAACTCGGTGGGCTCACGATCAGTTAGGGCTTTTTCGCCAACGCACGCCTAAGTCTTATTTCACTGCTCTGTTTTGCCTGCTGTTGCTGGGCTCCTTTTTCCTGTTGGACGTCATTTTCCCGATCAATACCCAAGTTGCTTTTTCGCGGGTGGTGATGGCCCGCGATACAACCGTGCTGGCCGCTTATTTGAGCACCGATCACAAATGGCGGATGAAAACCGAGCTGTCAGAAATCACGCCGGAACTTCGCACAGCTTTTTTGAACAAAGAGGACAAGTATTTTTATTATCACCCCGGCATCAATCCCATTGCCATTGGCCGGGCCATGACCAACAACTTGCTGAACCGGCGGATTACTTCCGGGGCATCGACCATCACGATGCAAGTGGCAAGGTTGCTGGCACCCAAAAAACGCAACTATGCCAACAAATTGGTCGAGATGTTCCGGGCCCTCCAACTCGAGTGGATGTTCACCAAGGAGGAGATATTACAATTGTACCTCAACTTGGCACCCTACGGCGGCAACATCGAGGGTGTTAAGGCCGCCTCACTGCTCTACTTTGGCCGTATGCCCGATAAGCTGAGTTTGGCCCAAGTGAGCACCCTCACCGTTGTGCCCAACCGCCCCACTTCGCTTGCCTTGGGCAAAAACAACGCATTGGTGGAGCAGGAACGCAACAAACTATTGATCAAATTTGCCCAGAACGGAGTGTTCGCCCCCCAAGATTTGGCCGATGCGCAATTGGAACCGTTGCAGGCCGAGCGGCAAAACCCACCCCACTTGGCGATCCACTTCGCCAATTTTGTCCACCAGCGCCTGCCGGGCAGCACCGCCAATGTTTACACTACTATCGAGTCCAATGTGCAAGACAAGGTGGAAGACCTGACCACTGCGCATGTCCGGATGGTCAAAAATTTCAATATCAACAACGCCAGTGTAGTGGTAGTGGACAACGCCACGATGAATGTAGTGGCTTATCTTGGCTCACCCAATTTTGCTGATGCCCTCCATGCAGGGCAAGTGGATGGGGCCCGGGCTTCCCGCTCGCCAGGGAGTGCGCTCAAGCCGCTGATTTATGCCGCCGCGTTTGACCGGGGCCTGCTCACCCCCCGTTCGGTGCTCACTGACGTGCCCATTGACTTTTCCGGTTATGCCCCCGAAAATTACACCCGCACTTTTCACGGCCACGTCACGGCCGAGGAAGCCCTCTCTCACTCCCTGAATGTGCCAGCCGTAAAATTGTTGCACGAATTGGGCGTCAATCATTTGGTGGCGCTGCTCAAAAAGGCCAAATTTCAGGAAGTAAGCCGACAAGAACCGCACTTGGGGCTATCGCTTGCCCTTGGTGGCTGCGGGGTCAGTTTGGTCGAAATGGCTGGTTTGTATGCCACTTTTGCCAATGGGGGCGTCTGGCGGCCACTCCATTTACTGCCCGAGACCGCCCCCTTGCCCGATTCGCTGCGACAAACCAACCTCATTTCGCCGTCGGCAGCCTACATTGTGACCGATATTCTCACCAAAGTGGAGCGGCCCGAACTGCCCACCGACCATGAACGCAACCCCCACGTGCCCAAAATCGCCTGGAAAACGGGGACTTCCTATGGGCGGCGCGATGCTTGGAGCATTGGCTACAATGCCCGATACACCGTGGCAGTGTGGATGGGCAATTTTTCGGGCGAGGGCAGCCCAGAACTGACGGGAGCGGGCATAGCCACGCCGCTGCTGTTCAAGATCTTCAATGCCATTGATTACAATTCCACCATCGATTGGTTTGCTCCGCCGGATGTGCTCCAATTCCGGCTGGTGTGTGCCGAAAGCGGGCTGCCCCCCAGCGATTTTTGCCAAAACAAGGTCCAAGATTTCTTTTTGCCGGGCATTTCCCCGTCCAAGCAGTGTGAGCACGCCAAGTACCTGTTTGTCAGTGCCAACGAGCAGTTCAGCTATTGTGCCCACTGCCTGCCCACCCAGGGCTATAAGCGCAAACTCTACCCCAACCTACTGCCCGAAATGGTGGCGTTCAACCTGAGCAACCACATTGGGTTTGCTCAAATCCCCCCGCACAACCCTGATTGCACCCAGTTGCTGGCGGGCAGCCCACCCGTCATTACCTCCCCGATCAACGGTCGCGAGTACCTAACAGCCGACGAAGAAGGCATCGAGCTGTTGCTCAATTGCAACGCGGGCAATGAAGTCAAAAAAGTCTATTGGTACATCAACAACCGATTTTACCAAACTGCCACTGTGGGCCAAAAGGTTTTCTTCAAACCGCCCCGGGGCGAAGTCAAAATCTCGTGCAGTGACGACAAGGGAAGAAACACCGATGCGGTGATTGTCGTTAGATAATCGGCAAAACCAAGCCTCTCACCGTTTTAGGCGTACGCCTGAGTCATGAAGAACAAGCTATAATCAAAAAATCACCTCTCCCCTTTTCTTATGATATCCAATACTTTGAACTGAAACCTTACTGGTGTGAACGGAGGAATGTTGCTGCCATCCCCTTGGTCACCATATCCTAAGCGAGAGGGAACTAAAATCGAGATCTCGCTTCCCTTTGTCAATATCTCCGTAAACGCAATCCGCCAAGCGGGAATCATGGTATTGCCAATCACTCTAATTCCAAGGGGCTTTTCTTTTTGCATCACAAAATACTTATCATCAAGAAAGGAGCCATAAAAGTAAACAACCACACTATCTCCCTCATTCGCTGGTTTACCTTCACCCTTAACATGAACCAAATAATTCATTCCAGAAGGTTCATGCACTTTTTTCTCCTTAACAACTAAAGGATTTATATAGTCTTTGATCACTTTCTCCTCAATTATCGTTTTTCGCATATTGTATTCAGCAAAGGTTTCGGTATTGGTAACCGAAATGACATAGACTAGCTCCTCATTTTTTGGAATTTCATCAGCAAGACCACCTAGCGACCTAGCCTCAATATAGAAATGGGCACTATCCTCCTCACTCAATAAACTGAGCATGCTTGCCTCAACATCTTTGGGTTTACTTACAAGATAGTCGATGACCAAAGAATTTGAGGAATTAATTGTATCTCCATTACTTCTAAGAAGAGCATACCGAAAACGCTTACAATAATCCATACCCCCAGCCTTTTGGTCGCCGTGTTTATAAATTACATACTCAAATCCAGATGGGTGTTTGACCCGGTTTTGACAGGCAAACATACCCAGTGCAACCGCCAGCAAACGCCAATAATAGGATTGTTTTCTACGCAACATGATTAAAAAATCTACCAATAAACGACTATACTCGCTCGCGCAAGTCAAAAAGCTATGGAAGCACACTCTTGCTTCTTTTCCAAAGTCAATCTCACTGAACTACTGGCGAGGGTTCGGAATTG
>JAYUVL010000187.1:0-7401 GCA_043754075.1 Cytophagales bacterium
GTAGCTGATTGAGCGTGGTGCTGGGGAGCAATGTTGCTTCTTCTACCCCGATC
The DNA here is from genome assembly GCA_043754075.1 of Cytophagales bacterium. GTDB lineage: Bacteria > Bacteroidota > Bacteroidia > Cytophagales > Thermoflexibacteraceae > JALONO01. Next base: position 54 of record JAYUVL010000187.1, read on the forward strand.
ACTACGGCCACTACCCGCCTCAAGGCAAGAAAAGTAGGGGCATTGGGCGAGATCAAAACTTCGGCTGGTTGGGTCAAAATATCCACCGCATCTTGGTTGACCTTTTGCGCTGCCCCGTTGCCATCACCGCAGGCCAACAAGCACCAAACGGCCAAAAGGTGGAGAACTGAGTTTAGTTGCTTTGTCATGCTGTGCTTTCGCTTTTTTTAAGATCCTTAATCACCAATTGCAGGTTTTTCCTACCTTTGTATTCATTTTCATTGATGGTGTAACAAATGTCAAAAAATTGACTTTTGTCCACCACGTCATGGAATGCCGCCAAGTTAAAACCAATGGCATCAAAACCAATGCTGCCCACTTGTTTGACGGCAAACTTCAAGTGGATGTCCTTCAGGATCCGAGGGGGATTTTCGGCCACCACTCGCCGGCTGACAAACACTGGCTGCATATTGGCCGGCCCAAATGGGGCCATTTGGTGTATTATATTGTAGAATTTGAAATTAATTTGTGACAAGTGAATTTCTTGATCTACATCAAGCTGAGGTGTGAGGTGTTCTTGGCGGATCTGACCGGCCACCACCTGCTCAAAACGTTCTTGAAACGCTGCCACATTGTTCAGCGGCAGTGTAAGGCCCGCAGCGTACATGTGACCGCCGTATTGATCCAGCAAATCGGCGCATTCGGCAATGGCTTCATAGATATCGAAGCCAATTACTGACCGGGCCGATCCAGTGGCTTTTGCGTTTGATTCGGTAAGAATGACCGTCGGGCGATAAAATCGTTCTATACATCGAGCAGCCACGATGCCAATCACCCCTTTGTGCCAATCGTTCTTGAACAAGACCGTACTCCGGGCCTCAGTATTTGCCCGGCCCTCAATCATGCGAATGGCCTCAGCGGTAATATTGCTGTCAAAACCGCGACGCTCTTCATTGTTTGAGTTGGCCACCGCAGCCAACGCGACGGCTTCTTGCATGTTTTCGGCCAGCAGTAGTTTGATGGCGTGGCTGGCATGGGCCACCCGCCCGACCGCATTGATGCGTGGAGCAATCCCAAAAACGATATTGCCCACTTCCACCTCCCCACGGAGATCGGACACGTCAATGAGTGCCCGCAGGCCCGGGCGGGGATTGGAATTGATCTGCTGGAGGCCAAAGTGGGCCATTATCCGATTTTCTCCAGTAATGGGCACGATGTCGGCCGCTATGCTGACCGCCACCAGATCCAAGAATGACAGCAGCCGTTCCACCGGCAGGCCATTGCTCAGGGCAAATGCTTGCATCAGTTTGAAACCTACCCCGCAACCCGACAATTCTTTATAGGGATAATTGCAGTCATTGCGCTTGGGATCCAACACAGCATGGGCCTGGGGCAGCTCGTCGCCAGGGCGGTGGTGATCGCAGATCAAAAAATCAATGCCCAATTGTTTGGCATAAAGTACCTGCTTGTTGGCCTTGATGCCACAATCCAAACTTATGATCAGGCCAATCCCTTGATCTTTGGCCCAGTCAATACCGGTGATTGAGATTCCGTACCCCTCCGCATTGCGATCGGGGGTATAAAAAGCCAAGTTGTGGTAGTATTGTTTCAAAAAACCATACACCAATGCCACCGCTGTGGTGCCGTCGACATCATAATCACCATAAACCAAAATTTTCTCCCGATTGCGAATGGCTTCCTCAATCCGCCAAACCGCTTTGTCCATGTCTTTCATCAAGAATGGGTCATAAAGTTGGGCAAGCAATGGACGAAAATAGGCCTTTGCTTGACCAAAATCATCAACCCCGCGCTGCAACAGCAAGGCTGCCAACGGGTAACTTACATTGAGGCTAGCTGCCAATACACTGATCCGGTCCTCGGCCGGCATTTCCCTAATGACCCAACGTTTATCCATAATCGCAAAAATACACGGGGTTTACGGGCTTTTAAAGGGTCGCCAATTTTTTATATGGGAAAATGGCCCAAGGCGGTGGTTGCACCAATTGCAATTGCGAAGCCAATGATGGGCTGCAGGCCATCAAGTCACCAAAATGGGAGCGCCAAGGCGGCCTGTGCGCTGTTTAAACTCCCAACCCAACAATTGACAAGGGCGGCCTCAATGGCTCATGGAACAAACCGCCGTAAAAATGCCTAAATTGCAGCTCTTTAGTCACTTCAATGGAAATTTACGAACAAGAGCCGAGCGATATTTTATTTAGTTTTGATGATTTTGCCCTCAATCGCCAACTATTTAACGCCATTTCTGATTTGGGTTGGTCAGAACCTTCGCCCATTCAACGAAAGGCCATCCCCATCGCCTTGGCCGGCAGCGATTTATTGGGGATTGCCCAAACGGGCACTGGCAAAACTGGGGCTTACTTATTGCCCTTGTTAATGAAAGTCAAATATGCGCAGGGAATGTGGCCCCGGGCGGTAGTGTTCGCGCCCACCCGAGAACTCGTGCTTCAAATCGCGGAAGAAGCCAAAAAATTGGCGGCCCATACCGACCTGCGCATCGTGTGCCTGTACGGTGGCTTGGGGCCCAAAACCCAGATTGCAGCCATTGAAGTGGGGGCAGATGTGGTGATAGCCACGCCCGGCCGATTTTTGGATCTTTATCTGCAAAACATCCTGCAACTCAAGGAAGTGAAAACGATGGTGCTGGACGAGGCCGACAAAATGATGGACATGGGGTTTATGCCCCAGATCCGCCGGATACTGGAGGTAATGCCCCGTAAACGCCAAAATCTCCTGTTTTCGGCCACCATGCCCGACAAAGTACTGAAACTATCGGAAGAGTTTCTGGAATTCCCGATCCGGGTGGAGGTGTCGCCCCAAGCTACTGCCGCGCAAACGGTGACCCAATTGCTTTATCGGGTCCCCAATTTCAAGACCAAGATCAATTTGTTGGGATATTTGCTCCAAGATCCTGACATTAACCGGGTGCTGGTTTTTACTCGGTCAAAAGAAAATGCGGACAATGTAAGCAAGTTTATTGAGCGAAAAATTGACAAAAGTGTAAGGGTAATCCATGCCAACAAAGGCCAAAATACCCGGATAAATGCCATGAATGAATTTAAAGAAGGCAGTCTCCGGATTCTGGTTGCCACCGATGTGGCAGCGCGGGGAATTGATGTGAGCATGGTAAGCCACGTGATCAATTTCGACGTTCCCATCATCTATGAAGACTACGTTCACCGCATAGGCCGAACCGGTAGAGCAAACAATTTGGGCAAGTCCATTACTTTTTGCACTAAAGAGGAGGTTTATCATGTAGGGAAAATTGAGAAAATCATCCGACAAAGCATCCCATCGGCAGATATACCCGCCGAAGTCGTCATTGAGGAGACCCCTTTTGAAGAGGAGCAGTTGATGCTACGCCAAGTGGATGAACAACGACGGCGCGAAGACCCCACTTTTCAAGGCGCTTTCCATGAAAAGAAAAATAAACCCCGACCAAGCAAAACCCCTAAAAGTGCTACTCATACTAGGAAAAAGTAAATTTGTTCAGTTGTAATCTGTTATATATAGTTAATAATTGTTAAAATTATTAAATTTTCTTCCATTTCCCATGTCAAATTTTGGAAACAATACCATAGAGCATACATTTGTAAACGGTAAATGTTTGGAATTGTGTTCCAAATATTTCTTTTCATAGCTGGTTGAAAGAACTTGAGGGCTGGGGGGAACCCCGCCCTCAAGATTTTTATGGCGGTCGCCACTTGTTTTTTTGTGCGCTCTTTTGGTTAACTTGCATTAGAAATGCCCATTGCCATGCACCCCCTTTCACCCCTTACTGGTTCCGATCGCCTTGAACTTGAACACTTGATTCCGGTTGAGAAAATAGTTAAGTTGTATCAAGCAAAGTACCAAGTAGATGTAAGTGCTTTTTTCACTGAGTTGAACAACGTCCGCGTTTTCCGGTGTCAAGACACCGGGTATCGCTTCTATTATCCTTTCACAATATCGGGTGGCCATTCCACATTTCAAGCGCAATGGCCCCAGTTGACCCAGCAAGCCAATCAGCAAAATTGGGAACGGGCAGAAAGCCGCAAATTCATTGCCCCCACCGATAATGTGTTGGAAATAAGCCCTATAAATGGTTCTTTTATCCATGATCTGACCGGGCAGGGCATTCGGGCCCACGGGTTGATCACCGACGATCAAGTAGCGGCAAGCATCGCTCAGCATCACCCCAACTTGAGCTTCGGGCGCGGAGCCATTGGGCCACACGCAGAGCACTCGCCCAATCATTATGACGTAGTATGCGCATTTCAAATATTGTCGCAGCTTGCCTCCGTCAAAGATTTGATCCGGCCAGCGGTGAGTGCCTTGCGCAAAGGGGGACGGTTGCTGTTGTCAGTGCCCAACAATCGCGGTTTTTTGGGAAAAGCAACCGAGGACGTGCTCAATCTCCCCCCGCACACGATGGGCCTGTGGGACGAGCACGCGCTCCGCGCAGTGGCTTGGGTGTTTCCCGAACTATATGTGGAAAAAATAGTGGTGCAACCCCTCCCGGCCCAGCACTACAAATATTACTACCAGACCTATGTTGGAGTTGTCAACAATGGGCTAGTCGGTAAACTTTTCTCCAAACTGACTTTTCCACTGGTCAAACCGCTCATCAATGCCCGGGCTGGGCACATCCGGGGGCGTACAGTGCTGGCTGTGTATACCAAAAGATAGCCAATTCGCCCCCTACGGAAATTTGATAGGGTTATTTCCCGAATATTGATCAATTTTGTCGGCCCATGGATCAAACCCTGACCACCCAATTCCGGCAAATCACCGAAAGCATTGGAGCTACCCTGCCCGAAATTTGGTTGGCCTTTGCTGTAGTTTTGTTGCTGTTGATCGACCTGATAGGCCGGGGCAAGGTGGGCCGCTGGCTACCAGCGATTACGGCCGGGCTTCTCGTGGTCAACCTAAGTCTATTGCTCCTCCAATCTTGGGAACCTGTACCTAACCCGGGCCAAGCCTATTTTGGGATGTTGCGCCTTGATGCTTGGGGACTTTCACTCAAATATGTGTTCAATTTGGCCAGTTTATTTACGGTCTGGCTGTCGGTTTATTCCCCAGAAATGTTTGGCGGGCAGATGGATCGCACCGGAAACGGACAAGGTGAATTTTACATATTTCTCTTGGCCATGCTGGCCGGAATGCAGCTTTTGGCCATGGCCGACCATCTGATGATGATGTATGTCGCCTTGGAAACGGTGTCGATTGGTGGCTATGTGATGGCCCTGTTTGGATTTGGGCGCAAATCGGTGGAAGCAGGCATGAAATACGTCTTGTTTGGCGTGTTCTCCAGTGCGGTCATGCTGTACGGAATGTCCCTGTTGTATGGCTTTTCGGGCAGTTTGGCCCTGACCGAGATCCTGGCCAACACCACAGAAGTGCCCCCAGCGGCACTTCTGGCGGCATTGTTGCTCACTTTTGCTGGTTTTTTGTTCAAGACGGCCACTGTCCCCTTCCATCTCTGGGCGCCGGATGTGTATGAGGCCGCACCGGTGCCAGTGGTTGCCTTCTTAGCCTCGGCACCCAAAGCCGCGGGCTTTGCGGTGCTGTTCCGTTTGGTGACCGCTTATCTGCCCACTCCCCTTTTATTGGAAACGCTGGCCGTCATTGCGCTGGCGACCATCACGATCGGCAACTTGGCCGCCCTGAGCCAAACCAGTGCCAAACGGTTGTTGGCCTACTCCTCCATTGCCCATGCTGGTTTTATCCTGATCGGGATCTTGGCCCAGACAAGCTCGGGTACTTTTTACTATTTGCTGGCCTATTCGATCAGCAACTTTGTTGCCTTTGGTTTCATTGCCGCGGTCAGCCGTCAGTTGGGATCCGACCAGCTCGATACTTTCAAGGGCTTGGGGCAGTTATCCCCTTTGGCTGGCCTGGCAGTGCTCACTGGTATGGCCGCGCTCATTGGCCTGCCTCCAACCGCGGGTTTTATGGCCAAATTATTGATTTTTTCAGCGCTTTGGGAAAGCTGGCAAGCCACGAACCATGTCAGCCTGCTGGCCCTGCTGCTCGGTGGCCTGCTCAACACGGTAGTGTCGGTGTATTATTATCTGAAGATTCCCTTTTACATGTTCCTCAGACCCCCAGCCCCCAGTGCACAAATTTTCCGGCTATCAGTCGGCCAGCAACTCTTTCTGGGTTTGGGTGCTGCACTGCTCATCGGACTGTTTGTGGCTACGGGCCAAGTATTGGCTGGGTTGGCACGCTAAAACCTCGCCCTCATCGATGGCAATGATCGTTCAACTGGACAGCCTTGACCATCCATCGAAGACAAAACCAATTACAGGGGTTGTTGCGGGAAACAATTCCTGCGAAAAATGGCATCCCTCCAGCCTTCGCCGCAACAAATACCCCTACCCTGCAAAATGCGATCAAGCCAAGATTAACGCCCAAAACATGGCGGATTAACCCCTATTTTTAGAAAAAAGGTTTGTTTTGAAGTAGAATCTACTAAATTTAGGGTCATATTTTATCAAATCTCAAAATCACCGCGATATGGATCCGATGGAACAATTGCCCGGTCTTCGCCATGACCCCAATCGTCGGGAGTGGCTCAAACGAAGTGCATTATTGGCCGCCAGCCTGACCGCTCTTCCCGATTTGTTTGCTGGCCCGCGTGGGAGCTATTCCGTGGAACAGCACTTGTTCTCAACCAATGAGATGGTGGGCAACTTGCGTCTTCCGGCCAATGCAGTGCTGCTCGGATCGAACGAAAACCCCTACGGAATTTCGCCTAAAGCCCGCCAAGCCATCATAGATGCCCTCGGGCAATCCAACCGTTATGGTTTCAATGGGCCAAATAGCCAACAGTTGCTGCAGTCCATCGCCGATAAGGACGGAGTGGCCAAAGAGTCTATCCTGATGACAGCCGGATCATCGGAAGTACTGGGAATCACTGGTACTTTCATCACTTATTTGGGCAAATCGAAGGGCAATGTGATATTTCCGTGGCCCACTTTCAGCTTGATGGCTGACCATTTTGTCAAGCTGGGGGTTGAAGTGACCAAAGTACCGCTCACCAGCGATAAAATGCACGATTTGCCCCAAATGTTGGCCAAAATGGATCGAAAAACCAAGATGGTGTATGTTTGCAACCCCAACAATCCTACCGGAACCCTGATCAAGCCTTCAGTGGTCAAAGATTTTTGTATCGAGGCCAGCAAAAAAGCCTACGTAATGGTGGATGAGGCTTACATCGATTTCCTCAACTCGCCCGATAATGAGTCAATGTCAAGCTTGATTGCCAACAACCCAAAAATTATCATCTCGCGCACTTTTTCCAAAATCTATGCCATGGCTGGATTGCGCACTGGCTATGCCTTGGCTCATCCCGATACGATCAAAGCCT
>JAYUVL010000188.1:0-7663 GCA_043754075.1 Cytophagales bacterium
CGGCTTGTTTTTGTAACCTTTTTCCTTCACTTTGTTTACCATTTCATGCTTTGCAATTGTTTCTTCTTGGTTTTGCCCTGTATAAGCCCTGTCAGCATATAATTCCTGCCCCTTATCCTTTTCATTTAGCAAGTCAGCTGTGGCTTGTGAGTCGTGAACAGAGGCATCCGTTACTACAAGTGTGCTTATAAATTTACTTTTTGTATCTACTTTTGCGTGATTCTTATAACCGTAAAATGTTTCGTTATTTTTCTTTGTCCATCCTAAATGCTGGTGACCTAGCTCACACTTCATGGCGGGTGGTGGCTGATGCCGAGTGTTCAGCCAACGATTGGGGCGACGGCCACCAATTCTGCTCCTACCCGCGTTCTGGGCTGGAGGCTCCCCCGCCGAAACACAACCGTTAGGAAGTTACACTCCCCTATTTGACGGGGCGTCCTCATCAAGTTGTTTTGTATCATGCTCGATCAATCAGCCACCATCGAGCCCCCGATGTAACACTGCCCCCAAACTCCCCGCATCATTCGGCAGGGTGCACAGCCCCAGTGACGTAGCATGACCGACTAGGCAGAACCATGACTGTGCGGAACGAAAACCTGAGCTAAGTTGGTGATCGGAGCCCCAAAGCACTTTTGGGCCATCGTGCTGATGGCAATCACCCAAAAAATGCCTAATATCGCTCTTTGAATGAAGGTTGCGTTTGGCAAAACTTTCTTATCTTCGTTGCGATTATCGGTCAAAAATGCTCACACTTGAAGTCATTCTCCTCATTTTGGTTGCCTACATCCTGATCAATGTAGCGGTGTACGTAGTGCAGGAACGTTTCTTGTTTAGGCCCGAGGTGTTGCCCCAACACTTTGAATACAAATACGATTCACCGTTTGAGGAATTGTTTTTTGATGTCAAACCGGGGGTGAGAATCAACGGCCTGCATTTTTTTGCCCAAGAAACCGTGGGATTGGTCATTTATTTTCACGGAAACAGCCGAAGTATCAAGGGTTGGGGCAAATTTGCAGCCGATTTTACCCAGCATGGCTTTGATGTGGTCATGATCGACTACCGGGGGTTTGGCAAGAGCACCGGCAAGCGCAGCGAGAAAGAGCTCAAAGGTGATGCACAATTTATCTACCAAAAACTGTTGGAAAAATTTCCTGAGAGCCGGATTTTGATCTATGGCCGCTCCATGGGATCGGGGTTTGCCACCAAACTGGCCTCGGCCAATTTTCCGCGCTTGCTCATCTTGGACGCTCCCTATTACAGTTTGCGCCGGGTCACCCGTCGATATCTGCCCTTCATTCCCGTCCAATGGGTGCTGCGCTATCCCGTGCGCACGTATTCGTGGCTCAAATATGTCAAGTGCCCCGTGCGCATTTTGCACGGGACCAACGACCGGCTCATCCCCTTGGCCCAGAGCCAAGACTTGGTCAAAGTAATGCCCCACCAAGTCAAATTGTACGAAATCAAGGAAGGCGGGCACAACAACCTGCCGCTTTATAAGCAATACCATGATTCAATGGCCAAAATCTTAGAGGAAGCCAAGCTATTGCCCGACGATCGCCGCGATTTGCGGGTGGATTTGTTCTGAGCCCAAGTGTAGCCAGTAGACTCGCAACGTGCAATGCTATTGTTAAAAGTCGTTAAGCGTTGGCTGTTGATTGGCTTTGATGTGGTGCATCACTGCCCGAGTGATTTTAGCTACCGAAGCTTGGACTTGTTGATCAGTAAATGATTCCCCATATTTAAGGGTCAGTAGTTGGATTTCTTCTTCACCTATGACACACTTTATATTGATTTGAAAATCAAGAAAATCAGCCTGTAAGCTTAGCCATAAGTTGTAGGCAAGGTTAGATTTTAAGTTCAATAAATGGATGTCAACGTGGATAAAACCCGTTTCGGCAAAGTTTGTATCCATATTGCTTTCCGTCCTTTGATTTAGGGACAAGTGTTTAGGGGCAAGCGGAATTTCCAACAATCTAACGCCGGTGTTGAGTTTTCCCAAGTAGTTTATTTCCAAAAACAACTCTGAAAAAGCCTCTAGCTTGGCCAGTAACACCTCCACAAAAGGCGGGAACCGGTTCTCCAAAAAATCAGCCACCGTATCCGCGTTTTTCTTTGTGTGGGTGAGCGGGTTACCTAGGATTTCCTTTTTGAACAGGGCAATTTCTTTGTCCAAATCATCCGGTTCCTCGATCTCCCCGCCCGCCAACGCAGTGAGCACCAGCTTTTGCGAGTCCAGCAGCCGGTCGGCCAGAAATTCGTAGAAAAGCTCGGCGGGGGCCCCGCTGGTTTGGATTTCGGTAAGCAACTGGTTATAAGCGTCCTTCTGCGTGGTTTTGATGATCAGCGGCGGAAACCCGGCGGCAATCAGCAGCAGGTTGGTGAGGATACGTGCCGTGCGGCCGTTGCCATCGTAAAATGGGTGGATGGCCAAGTACTCCAACTGAAACCGAAACGCCACCAACGCCGGATGAGGCGCTTCTTTTTTCTTCGCCATGATGGCATCCCAATCGGCATTGGTGCGGTTCAACAGGTCGTGCATGGCATCGGGCACCTCGCTGGGGGGCAAAAAGTCGACCTTTTCGCCCTGGGTCGAAATGATAATCTCGTTGGGCTTTTGTTTCCAAATGCCGATCCATTGCTTTTTTTCGGGATCCATTTCGTGGATAATGGCCCGATGGATATCTTTGATGCGTTTTTCGGATAGTCTGGCCTCATTTTGGCCCAACTTGACGATCTCCCGCACTACTTCATCGTGGCCACGCATCTCGAGCACATCTTTGAGCGGTTTGTTGCCCACGGCCACCAAGCCCACCATCAGCGAGCGGGTCTCGGCCCGGGTGAGGGTGCCGCCCTCATTGGCATTGGAGTGGTAGTTCCAGTCGAGCCGAAACTTGAAATCAAGCTGTTTTTTGCGTTCCTCGGGCAGCGGGCCCGCCTGCCCAATCTGGGCCTGCAACTGGTCGATGTGCAAAAGTTTCTCGGCAAGCATGAGGGAATTAATTTTCTGTTTTCATCAAACATGTGATAACTGATCGCGGCCTGCTTTGGGTAAATACAAAGCCTACCCTTTCACCGCCCCCCACAGCACTTCCACCGGGTGCAATGCCCGCCGGCCGGTGCCATCCTTGATCTGGTGGCGGCAACTGGTTCCCGGCGCAGCGATGATCACCTCGGGCGCGGCCGAGCGCACCGCTGGGAACAGCACCAACTCCCCCACTTGCATGGACAGTTCGTAATGTTCATCCTCATAGCCAAAACTGCCTGCCATGCCACAACAGCCCGATGGGATCAATTGCACTTCATAGTTGGCCGGCAAGGTCAGCATTTTTTTGGTGGGCGTTACCGAGGCCAGCGCTTTTTGGTGGCAGTGGCCGTGCAACTTGATCAGTCGCTTTTCGGTCGTGAACAAGGCCGATTCAATGCGCCCCGCGTCGCGTTCGCGGGCGATGAACTCATCGATCATGAAGCTATTTTTGGCAATGCGCTGGGCCTCAGCTTGTTGGTAGGCGGGCACTAGATCCAAATACTCATCTCGAAAGCTCAAGATAGCCGATGGTTCAATGCCGATGAGCGGGGTGTCGTCGGTAATGAAGGCCTTGAGCAAATCAACGTTGCGCATGGCAATGGACTTGGCCCGCCGCAATAATCCCTTGGACAGAAAAGTACGCCCACTTTCCAAGTGGCGGGGAATTTCTACCGAATATCCCAATTTTTCCAGCAGTTGGATGGTAGTTTTACCAATTTCTACATCATTGTAGTTGGTAAATTCATCGGCAAACAAATAGACTTTTCGCTGATTGTTGATAACGGGTTTTGACCGTTTTGCCCACCATGCCCGCAAGGTGTGGCGGTGGAGCAGAGGCATACTGCGCTTGGGCGCGAAGCCGGCCACCCCTTTTACCAACGGCGCGGTGAGGGCATTGGTGGCCAAGAAGTTATAAGCCCACGGGGCAATGCTGCCCAAAGCCATCAGGCTGGTGAAATTGCCGATGAGCTGGGTGCGAAAGGGCACGCCATTGGTTTCATAGTATTGTTGGAGGAACTCGGCTTTCATTTTGCCCACGTCCACATTGCTGGGGCACTCCGATTTGCAACCTTTGCACGATAGACACAAGTCCATCACATCCTTGATTTCTTCGTGGTCAAACCGGTTTTTTTTGCGAGAATTGGTCAAATATTCGCGCAAGATGTTGGCCCTCGCCCGGGTGGTGTCGCGCTCGTTGCGGGTGGCCATATAGCTGGGGCACATGGTGCCGCCGCTCAATTGGGTCTTGCGGCAGTCACCCGAACCGTTGCAGAGTTCGGCCGCTCGGAGGATCCCACCATTGGCCGAAAAATCGAACACAGTGGCAAATTGGGGCGTGTCTTGGCCGGGAACGTACCGCAGGCTGGTGTTCATGGGCGGAGTGTCCACGATCTTGCCGGGGTTGAAAATATGTTCCGGATCAAAGGCTTGCTTTACTTGTTTGAGCATTGCGTAGTTTTTTTCGCCTACCATTTGGCGAATATACTCGCCCCGTAGACGGCCGTCGCCATGCTCACCGCTCAATGAGCCTTGGTATTTTTTGACCAATGTCGCGATTTCATCGGCAATTACTTTAAAAAGTCGGTTGCCCTCGTGGGTTTTGAGATCAATGATGGGGCGCAAGTGCAGCTCGCCACTGCCCGCGTGGGCATAGTGCACGCTGTACAGTCCGTGGGTTTTCAAAATTTCGTTGAACTCGCGGATATAGGCCGGTAAATCCTGCACATCAACGGCGGTGTCCTCGATCACTGCCACGGGTTTGGCATCGCCGGGGATATTGGACAGCAGCCCTAGGCCGGCTTTGCGCAGCGTCCAGACTTTTTTGCAGTCCTCGCCCTGCACAATGGGATAATAGTAGCCCAACTGATTGGTTTTTAGGGCACTGATCAATGCTTGGGCATCGTGATCCAGCGCTTGGGCAGTGTGGCGTGAAAGCTCGACCACCAAAATGGCCCCCGGATCGCCCTCCACAAAAAAACGGTTTTGCCGCTGTTCGGGGTTGGTTTTGGTGCACTCGAGCACATAGTGATCCATCAGTTCGCTGGCGCTCGGGGAACATTGCACGGCTATCAGGTTGGCCCGCAGCGATTCGTCGATCGAGTGGCAATGCACGCACACGAGGGCTTGGTGCTGGGGCGGCAAATCCACTAAGTTCAATTTGATTTCGGTAATGAACACCAATGTGCCCTCTGATCCGGCCAATAGTTGACAGAAATTAAAGGGTTGTTGTTCAAGCAGTTCGTCCAATGCGTAGCCGGTATTGCGCCGCCGGATACTGGCTTTGGGAAACTCCCGCCGAATTTCGGATTGGTTGTCGGGGTCGGCCAATAGTTGGGTCACCGCTTGATAAATCTGTTGTTCCAGCGGGCTGGCCACTTGTTCGCCCCGGCATTTGGCCGCCAGCTCGGTCTGGTCCATTGCCTTGAAAACCACCTCGTTGCCATCACTCAGGAGCGCGCTCACTTCCAGCAAATGATCGCGGGTGCTGCCATAGACGATCGAGTTTGACCCGCAGGAGTTGTTGCCCACCATGCCACCTATCATCGCCCGGTTGGCCGTCGATGTTTCGGGGCCAAAAAACAGCCCGTGGGGTTTGAGGAACATGTTCAGTTCATCGCGCACTACGCCGGGCTGTACCCGCACCCAGCGTTCGGTGGGGTTCAGCTCGAGGATCTGGCCAAAATGTTTGGATACATCCACCACTATGCCACTGCCCACCACTTGCCCAGCCAGCGAGGTGCCGGCGGTCCGGGGGATGAGCGACGTTTTGAAGGTCTTGGCAAAGCGGATGAGCCGCTGGAGGTCGGCCACCGTTTTGGGCATGGCCACTGCCAGCGGCATTTCGCGGTAGGCCGAGGCATCGGTGGCATAGAGCGTGCGCATGGTCTGGTCGGTAAAAAAAGCACCATCCAGTTCTTGGGCCAAACGGGCGAGGGCGTGTTGCATGGTAGTAAAAGATCAGGGCACAAAATTAAATGTTGGACAGCATTCAGTGGGGCAAAAAACCTTCACCACATCAGCACTTCGGGTGCTTGTTGAATAAACTGGTTGGTTTTAGGCAAATGTTTGCTTTGGCGGAGCATTTCTTTCCAGACGGTGGGGTGGGCGTAAGTCAAAATACTGTGCTTGATGTTTTGCAAAATATTGGCCTGTTGCGCTTGAAATAAATCTTGCCGATTGATTTGTTCCCATTCGATGTTGCTACCAATGACAGTTTCCAACTCTGGCAAGGAGGTGGCAGTTTTGACCGCGACATATAGCTGCAGCCGATGAAGATAAAACCTGGCCGCTAGCTTCCTTCCCTCGACAAGGGTATCGCGAACGTTGAGCTCAAGTAGCTCTTTGGTATAGTTGGCGCGTTCATACTCACGAGTGCCAGACGGGTGTTTTTCGGTAAATATAAAAAGCCGATTGACCAAGTCTAGTTCTAAATAGTCTAGCGGGTCTTCTTTCCTTTGATTGATGAACAATGCATCGTCGTTGGGGGGCGCTACGGATATTGCACTACCAGAGTGAAGTTCGTGTACATTGGTACTGCCTGACGGATTGAAGACTTTGCTTCTATCCGCCTTATAGTCGGTATTACAATGGCGACAGGCCAAAAGATAATTCTCCCAATCAAACGTTTTTTCTGGATAGTGCTTTTTGGGAAAAACATGTTCAATGTCACTCGCTTCATTTTGTTCACAATAAGCGCAAAGCCTTACTCCTGGGCACATCGCTGATAGCTCTTGTTTGATTTCTGCAAATATCTTCTTTCCAATTTGGCTTCCATTTTTGTTATCCCACAAACTTTTTGCCTTCTGGACTTTCTCAACAAATCCTATCCGATTGTCTATTTCCTGTTGTTTGCTTCCAAGATGACGCTGTGCTTCTATGGAGACTTGGTTAGAGGGCAATTTGATCATCGGTCGCAAAAATTTGCCGTAGGTGAGATAAATTCTTTTCCTCTTCACGTGTAAGCACTTGGGTCAGACTCTTCTTGCTCAAGCGTACCATTTCTTCTTTCTGGGTGGCAGTGTCAGGATTGCTAGTGATATTGGCCCCAAAAAGTTCGGTGCCATAGGCATCAAGCACATTTCCATAAATCAATCTGTCGTGGTCGGTGCCAGCCACCAAGCCTGCCCCTGTTTCGCTGCCCGGGGCGGCCAAACGCCAGATGGAACCATGCTCACTCGCACGGCACACTAGTGGGCTGTGCGAGGTAACGATGAATTGTAGCTGGGGAAAGTATTTGGTAAACCAATTCCCAATCCGGGTTTGCCAAGTGGGGTGCAAATGGGCGTCAATCTCATCGATCAATACTATTCCCGGCAAACTGATTTGCATTTGCCCTTGGCGGATATTGGCAAATACCTTCTCGGATGAGTATACCCTGACCAGCTGGCGAATCAACTCAAAAGTGAGACTTAGGATCGATCGGTAACCGTCGCTTAGTTGGTTCACGTCGAGTTCCGAACCGTTGCCGTCTCGAAAAAATACCCCATCTGAGCTAATACGTTCAATTTGAGCTTGGTGAGGCAAAAAATCAGGTGCGTTGATTAGCTTTTTGATGTCTTCCAATATGTCGGCATCCCCACTTTTTTCCAAGCGTTGGTAGTGGAGTTTGATCAACCAATCGGTTATCTCGGTCAAGGC